>DATEPR010000607.1:0-13338 GCA_035273045.1 Pseudonocardiaceae bacterium
TCCGGTTCGGTCCGCCGTCGCTCGTCGTGCGGTTCGCCGACGGCACGTCGGTCGTGGAGTGGCGCTACGACGGCCATGACGTCGACGGTGACACGCTCGCCGTGCACCTGGCCGACCGGCACTACCCGCTCCGGGTCACGCTGCACTACCGCGTCCACGACGACGGTGACGTGATCGAGCGGTGGACCACCGTCACCAACACCGGGACCGAGCCGATTTCCTTGCTGCGCCTGGATTCCGCACAGTGGATGCTGCCGCCGCTGGCCGGCTGCCGGGTGAGTTCCGCCGTGGGCGGGTGGAGCGGCGAGCACCAGGTCCGGCGGACCGAGGCGCCGGTGGCCGAGACCGTGCTCACCAGCAGGCGTGGCGCCAACGGCTTCCAGTCGCCGTGGCTGATGGTGGACGACGGGTCGGCCGGCGAGGACCACGGCGACGTGTGGTCCGGTGCGCTGGCGTGGAGCGGCAGTTGGCGGATCACCCTCCACCGCCAGCCGGACGGCACCGCGGGCTGGACCGGCGGGTTCGGCCACGAGGGACTGCTGTGGACGCTGGTCGGCGGCGACACGCTGACCACGCCGGTGTTCGTCGGCTGTTTCAGCAGGGGCGGGTTCGGTGCGGCGAGCCGGCAGTGGCACGCCTTCGTCCGCCGCCATGTGCTGCCGTGCCCGGACGAGCTTCGGCCGGTGCTGTACAACTCCTGGGAGGCAACGGGTTTCGCGGTCGACGAGGCCGGGCAGCGGCGGCTGGCGTCGATCGCGGCGCAGGTGGGTGTGGAACTGTTCGTGATGGACGACGGATGGTTCGGCGCCCGCAGGGACGACCACGCCGGACTCGGCGACTGGACGCCCTACCCGGGCGCGTTCCCGGACGGGCTGCGCCCGCTGGCCGACCACGTGCACGGCCTGGGCATGTTGTTCGGGCTGTGGGTCGAGCCGGAGATGGTGAACCCGGACAGCGATCTCTACCGCGCGCACCCGGACTGGGTGCTGCACCAGGACGGCCGGCGGCGGACCGAGGTGCGCAACCAGTTGGTGCTCAACCTGGCCAGGGCCGACGTCGCCGAGTGGGCGTCGCACTGGCTGGCCGCGCTGGTCGCCGACAACGACGTCGACTACCTGAAGTGGGACTGCAACCGGCCGTTCACCGAGGCCGGTCCGGGCGACCGGGTGTGGGTGGACCACGTCCGCGCGGTCTACCGGATCATGGCGCGGCTGCGCGAGGCCCATCCCCGGCTGCGCATCGAGTCGTGTGCCAGCGGCGGCGGGCGGACCGACATCGGCGTGCTCGCGCACACCGACCAGGTGTGGACGTCCGACAACACCGACGCGGTGGACCGGCTGGCCATCCAGCACGGCTTCAGCCAGGTCTACCCGGCGGGGACGATGGCCGCGTGGGTGACCGACTGTCCCAACCCGATCACCGGGCGGACGACACCGCTGGAGTTCCGGTTCCACTCGGCCATGGCGGGCGCGCTGGGCATCGGCGGCGACCTGACCCGCTGGTCGGCCGACGAACTGGCGCTGGCCGGCCGCATGGTCGCCGAGTACCGGGAGATCCGGCCCACGGTGCAGCACGGCACGCAGTACCGGCTGGCGTTCGGCGGTCCGCTGACCGCCGTGCAGTACGTGGGCGACGCCGAGGTGGTCGTGCTGGCCTGGCGGGTCGGCGAGCACTACGGCGGGCCGAGCGCACCGCTGCGCCTGGCCGGGCTGGAGCCGGCGGCCCGCTACGCGGACTCCCGTTCCGGCACTGTCTACAGTGGAGCTTACTTGACCGGGGTGGGGCTGGACCTGGGCCTGCCACGCGGTGACCAGGTCAGCGTGCTGGTGCGGCTGCGGCGGGTGTGACGGGTGCCGCTGCCCCACGGTGGCGGGAGCGGCGGTCGGCTACAGCCTGCGCAGGCCGCTCAGGATGCGTTCCATCAGGGCCAGGTCGGGGCTCTCGCCGTCCACCGATGCCGTGTCGTGCACCGAGAGCAGCCCGTCCATGGCCATGTCGCCGGCCAGCACCTTCGCCACACCCAGCGGCAGCGTCAGCAGGGCGGCCACCTCGGCGATCGACCGGGGCTGCTGGCAGAGATTGGCGATGGCGTGGTACTCGCTGGGGGTGCTGTCGTCGTGCTCGTCGTAGCGGCGGGTGGTCGACAGCAGGGTCTCGATCTCGAACCGGTACCGGGCGGTCGTCCGCCCCCTGGTCCAGGCGTACGACCGGACCAGTGCGGGCGCCGTGTCGTCCATGTCCTGCTCGTCCGGCGTCGGCGTCCAGGCAGGCGGCGGCAGCGGCGGATGCGACGGATGCTCCGGCGGTCCGGCCGTGCCGCGCCGACGCCGGTCCAGGGGCAAGTCGCCCAGCAGGTCGCCGTACGTTGACGGCTCATCCGAACGCGACACCGGCGGTGGGATGCGGTCGCGTCGAGGGGAGTCCGGTCGGCTCATGACCATCACGCTGGCTGCCGCGCCGCTGACTGCTTCAACACCTGGAGTTCAGCGCGCAGCTCCGGGGTGAGGATCTGGCCGACCTGGTCGACCAGCACGGTCATCTCGTAGGCCACCTGGCCGACACTCGACTCGGGCGACGCGAGCACCGCGAGGCACGAGCCGTCCCGCACGGACATCAGCAACAGGACGCCGCGCTCCATCTCGACCACGGTGCGCACCACCCCGCCGCCGTCCAGGCAGCGGGCCGCCCCCTGGGTGAGCCCGACGACGCCGGACGCGATCGACGACAGCTGGTCCGCCCGGTCGGCCGGCAGCCGGGACGACGCAGCGAGCAGCAGCCCGTCCACCGACACGACGACGGCGTGCACCACGCCCGGCACCTCTTCGGTGAAGTTGGCGATCAACCAACCGAACTGGTTGATCTGACGTGATTGCTCAGTCATCGACCATCCCCTCGACCCGAGGCCGGGCCTTCCGTGTGCGCTCTCCTCGGCCTCACTGCGCCTCCCGTGGTCCGTGCTCGCTCGCCGAGTCCGGTCGCCGCTGCCGGATGCCCGACTGGTAGTCGTTCAGGAAGCCCTTTGACCGCGACGGATTCCTGCTGCCGTATCCGTTCTGCTGTGCGCGGGCCTGGCTGGTCTGCGGTAGCTGGCCACCGCCGCCGTTGCGGTCCGTGCTGGGAAGCGCGTGCGAGTGGGGCACCCGCCTGGGCAGGCCCACCGCCGTGTACGCGGTCGGTGGTGGCACCGGCTCGTTGTCGTCCAGGTCGCCGGGACGGAACCAGGTGAAACTGGTCGGCGCCAGGCTGACCCCCGGCTCGGGGATGCTGATTCCGGTGAACGACACCCATTCCGGCTCGGACGTCTTCGGGATCGGGGTGCCCAGCCTGGATGTCGGCTGCGCCATCGCCGAGGGCGAGCTGTCGAGGCCGGGCAGCAGCCCGTTCATGTTGTGTCCGTTGGTGGGCGCCGGAATCGCGTCCCGCACCGGTGCCGCCTCCACGGCCGGCCGCACCGGACCGGAACCCGGCCGGACCAGGTCCGCCGGCACGTCGACGACGGCGAGCATGCCGCCCTCCGGCACCCGTTGCAGCGCCACGGTGATGCCGTGCCGGTTGGCCAGACGACCGACCACGAACAGGCCCATCTGCCGGGACACCGGCACGTCCTCGGTGTCGACGTCGGTCAGCCGCTCGTTGGCCTCGGCCAGTTCGGCACCGGCCATCCCGATGCCCTCGTCGCGAATCTCGATCCGCACCGAGCCGTCGGAGAAGATCTGGCCACCGATCCGCACCTGCGTCTTCGGCGGCGAGAACGAGGTGGCGTTGTCCAGCAGCTCGGCGACCAGGCGGACCAGGTCACCGGAGGCGTAGCCGAGCACGTCCACCTGTGGCGTGGAGCGCACCACGACCCGCTGGTACTGCTCGATCTCGGACACGGCGGCGCGCAGCACGTCGGCCAGCGGCAGCGGGTGGCTGGTCCGGCGGGACGGGTCGTCGCCGGAGAGCACCATCAGGTTCTCGTTGTTGCGCCGCATCCGGGTGGCCAGGTGGTCCAACCGGAACAGGTTGGCCAGCTGCTGCGGGTCCTCCTCGTTGCGCTCCAGCTTCTCCATCAGGCGCAACTGGCGTTCCACCAGGCTCTGGCTGCGCCGGGACAGGTTGATGAACACGTTGCGCAGGTTGGCCCGCAGGGTGGCCTGGCCGACGGCGGACCGGACCGCCTGCGCGTGCACCGCGTCGAACGCCCTGGCCAGTTGGCCGAGCTCCTCGTTGGTGTGCACGGGCACCGGCGCGATCTCCAGGCCCTCCGTGTTGCCGGCGTCGATGCTGGCCACCGCGTCGGGCAACCGGTGCTCGGCGACCTCCAGGGCGGTGCGCCGCAGGATGCCCAGCAGGCGCAGCAGGTGGCGGCCGACGATCACGCCGATGCCACCGGCGGCGAGCAGCACGGCGAACAGGATGATCGCGGTGATGGCCGCCGAGTTGGCCGCGTTGTCGTGCAGCGTCGCCGCGGTGGTGCGCAGGTCGGCGGCGATGCTCTTGGTCAGGCCGGCCAACTGGCTGGCCGCGGTGTTGGCGGCCGTGGTCCACGTCGCCGCCGTCAGGCCCAGTGCGGCCTGCGGGTTGTTGTCCACCGGGCGGCCGCCCTCCAGCAGGACCTCACCGTTGGACAGGACGACCTGGCCCAGGCCCTCGACGCCGGCCAGCGACGTGGTGATCGGCGACTCCTCGAACGCGGCCAGCTGGGTCGGCGTGGAGACCGCCTGGAAGTCGTTGACGTGGTCGTCCAGCAGGACGTCGGCGCCGTTGACGGTGGTCAGGTCGGAGGTGAGCAGTTGACCGCGGACCAGCGTCTGGGCCAGGACCACCTGCTGTTCCCGGACCTGCTCCTGGGCCACCTCCAGGTCGGTCAGGCCGGTCGCCGGACCACTGACCGCCGGGTCGCCGAGCTGCGTGCTCAGCGCCTGGTCGAACGCGAGCACGACGGAGATGAGGTCGCTGTAGTCGCCGGCGATGGCCACCGGGTCGGCGTCCTTGGCCAGCGCCTCCTGGTGCAGCCCGCCCAGGCCGGACAGCTGGACCACCATGCCCTCGAACCGCACGCCGAGTTCGGTGTTGGGGTCGAGCAGTTGGCGGCCCAGCGTGGTGATCGTGCTGGCGTCCTTGTCGACCTTGCCGTTGAGCGCGAAGTACGTCGGCATGTCGACCGGCGTCTTGGATCCCGCCTTCTGCACGGCGAGCGCCCGCTCGGTCTGCAGGTCCGTGGTGAGCGGCATCATCTCGGTCCGCAACTGGACCAGCCGCTCGGTGCGGGCGAACGAGTTCGCGCTGGCGATGTCACCGCGGATCTGGTTGGCGAACAGCACCGCCGCGGCGATGGCGGGCACCGTGAGCACGATGGCGACCTTGACCGGCAACCGCCAATTGCGCCACTGAACGAGGGCTGACCACCACGAGCGAAGCCCGGTGCGGCGGTGTGCTGCTTGGGGGGCGCGGCGACCGCGACCGGGCGGCTGTAACGCAGCCGGTTGCGGTGGGTTCGGCGGCTGGGACGCGCTCATCGACACGGCCTACTTTTCCACTGTCGGTTCGAAAGTCAACGAATAAAGTGTGCTGCCGGCACAGTGACGTCGAGAGCGTACGCGCCACGGCCACATCCCCCGCGGAACCGCGCCAGGGATTGCGCACCGCGATCGACTCGCGACTGACCGTCGCGGCGGGACGGGAGCGCCGGCGGTCACCACAGCCATTTCGGGGACGACCAGCGTTCGGCGATATGTGACACCTCCCGCGCGCCGGAGTTTTTCCGCATTGCCGACAAGCCGGCGTTTCCCCAACGCACGTCAGGAAGGCCGGCGGCCGTGATGTTAGGGCAGGCATTCGACTGTGACAACGCTTTGCTCTCCCGCCAGGACGTCGATCAAGCGGACATAATGGCATATTTCGCGCATCGCACCCGACCGGGTCATCACGAGTTCACCCGGATGGACCATAGACCGACTGTGGGTGGTGGCCTGGCTCGGCCTGACGTGTCGACACCTTGACCGTTGACAGCAACCGGTTCGCCCGGCGGCCGCGGGAACGGCCCTTGTCACGGACGCTCACGGAGCGGAATTGATCCAACACGAAGCGAGAGCTGCCACCGTCCCGATGGTTGAACCGGCAACCGAGCCCGGCATTACGGCCGGTGGCGTTATCGGATGATCCGCCGATTCTGCCGGAAATATGTCCACCGTAATTTCCACGGCCCGCGCCGTACATTGCTGAAACGTTTCCCGACCGGGCCGGGCGGCATTGCGTCGCGGCCCCCCGGGGCGGCGTCGTCTCGGATGGCCGGCCGGCGCCGGTCCTGTTTCAGTAGGCGCGAGCCGGCGGCCGGCTGTCCACTGTGTCTGATCGGCCGTACGGGCTACGGTGGGTCATATGGTGACCGCACACGCTATGGGAAGTGGCGCGTCGTGATCGGGCGGATGCACCACGTGGTGATCGACTGCCCCGACCCGCACGCCCTGGCCGGCTTCTATTCGGAACTGCTCGGACTGCCGGTAACTTACGCCGACGACGGCTGGGTGGTCGTCGCCGTGAACGACACCACGTCCGGCGTCGCGTTCCAGCGGGCGCCCGACCACCGGCCGCCGCGCTGGCCCGACCCGGACGCGCCGCAGCAGTTCCACCTCGACATCATGGTCGACGATGTGGACCAGGCACGACCCAGGGTGCTGGCATTGGGCGCCCGTGAACTGTCGACCGACGGCCACGTCTACGCCGACCCCGCAGGGCATCCGTTCTGCCTCATCCCCCGGCCGCACTGGGCGCCGCCGATCGGCACGAGCGCTGACTGATTCGTCACCGGCCACCACCAGCCCATTCGTCACTTCGGCCGGCACGGGCCAACAGTGAGCTGACGGGCCGTACGCTAAGAGTGGTAGCGGCCCGCCGAGTGTCGGGCCGGAGTTCGTGCGCGTCGGCGGGGCCGTCGCCCGAGACTAAGGAATCGACGAAGCGATGGCGCAGGGTGGCTCAAGCCGGACCGGTGGAAAGGCCCGGCCGGCAGGGCGCGGTTCAGCAGGCGGACGCGGGTCGACCGGGAAGACGTCCGGCCGTGGTGGCGGCCCGGGACGCGGCAACCAGCGGTCCCGGCAGTCGGCGGCGGCCGCGCAGAAGGCCATCAAGGGCGTCCGGCGCGGTGGCGTGCTGGTCAGGGTGGTGCTGCCGATCGTGGTGATCGTGGTCGTAGCGGCCGTCGTGGTCGTCGGCGTGCTGCTCGCCAACCGGCGCACCGAGGCCGCGGGCCAGCAGAACCCGGCCAACGCCGACACCAGCACCGCGATCCTCGCGTCCACCGCCGGCCAGGCCACCGGCGACGCCGTGGACGGCGTGCAGAGCAACGCCAACGAGCAGATCCTCTTCCACGTGCACGCCCACCTGGCGATGTACGTGAACGGCAAGCAGAAGCTGCTGCCCTACGGCGTGGGCATCGTGCCGCCGTACCAGTTGCAGGCCGACGGCAACAGCGAGTTCGTGGCCGGCGGGTCGAAGTTCTACTGGCTGCACACCCACGACGAGACCGGCGTCATCCACATCGAGTCGCCGGTGCAGCGCACCTTCACCCTGGGCAACTTCTTCGACATCTGGCACCAGCCGCTGTCCAACAACCAGGTCGGCCCGGCCAAGGGCAAGGTCACGGCGTTCATCGACGGCAAGAAGTACACCGGCGACGTGCGCAACATCCCGCTCAAGGCGCACAGCTCGGTCCAGCTCGACGTGGGCACCGTGGTGCCGTTCCAGAAGTACACCTTCCCGCAGGGCCTGTGAGGCGATCGAGGAACCGCACGTGACCGAGACCGACGAGACGACAGACGCCCGGACCGGTTCAGCGCCACCGCGGCAGCGGGTCACCCGGCGCGGGTTGCAGATCGTGCTGGGCGTCCTGTGGCTGCTGGACGGCGCGCTGCAACTCCAGCCGTTCATGTTCGGTTCCGGGTTCGCCAACCAGGTGCTCGCCCCGGCGGCGGACGGCCAGCCCGGCTGGGTCGCCTTCGGCGTGCGCTGGGCGGCCGGTGTCGTCGGCGCCCACCCCGCACCGTGGAACACCGTGTTCGCGCTGATCCAGTTGGGTATCGGTGTCGGCCTGCTGGTGCGGCCCACCGTGCGGATCGCGCTGGCTGTGTCGATCGCGTGGGCCGCCGGCGTGTGGTACTTCGGCGAAGGGCTGGGCGGCCTGGCCAGCGGGCAGGCCAGCCTGCTCACCGGCGCGCCAGGAGCCGTCCTGCTGTACGCGCTGCTGGCGTTCGTGGTGTGGCCGCACCCGGTCGAGGGCGCGCCGGCCGGCTGGCGTGGCTGGTTCCACCACGACAGTTCGGCCGCTCCCCCGGAGTGGACGCCACTGGCGTGGGCGGTGCTGTGGGTCGGCGGCGCGCTGCTCCAGGCGCTGCCCGGCCAGAACACCCCGGTCCGGCTCGCCACGACGCTGACCAGCGGCGACATGCCGGCCTGGCAGATGGGCCTGAACCAGAGCCTGGCAGACCATGTGCTGCGGTCCGGGTCGCAGGACAACTGGCTGCTGCTGGCGGTGCTGCTCGTGGTCGGCCTGTGCGCCCTGGGCGGACCCCGGCTGCGCACGGTCGCCGGCTGGGCGGGTGCCGTCGTGGCCACCGTGTTCTGGATGATCGGCCAGGGCTTCGGCGACCTGCTGTCCGGCCAGGCCACCGACCCGAACACCGGCCCGCTGCTGATCCTGTTCGCGCTTGCCCTGCTGGGCACGGTTCCCGCGATGAGCACCGTGGCGGACGAGGACGACGAACTGGCGCCGACGCCGATGCGCCGGATGGCGGCGATGCCCAGCCTGGTCGCGCTCGCCGTGGTGGTCGTCGGCCTGATCCAGTGGGGCACCACCCGGGCCGTCCCGCCGGGCGAGCAGCCCCACCTGGCGCTGACCAACGTCTACACGCCGGCAGGTGCCGACACGGACGGTGCCCCGGTCTACTTCACCGTCACCAACAGCGGCAACTCCGCCGACACCCTGCTGTCCGCGAGCACCGAGTTCCAGACCGCGGGCGCGGCGACGGGCGTCTCGGTGTGCGCGAACCCGGTGTGCACCGGCCCCGGCTCGGTCACCGTTCCCGCGCACAGCACGGTCACGTTCGGCCCGGCCGGACCGCACCTGGTGGTGGCCGGGATGAGCCGGCTGGCCAAGGGCCACCAGCCGCTCCAGTTGACGTTGACGTTCGCCACCTCCGGCGTGGTGCACGTGCTGTCGCCGGTCGGCACGCCGGCCAACCTGAGCCAGAACGACGTGATGACGTACGGCTACATGGGCAACAGCGATCCCGGCATGGACATGCCAGGCATGAACATGGGCGGTTCGCCCGCCACCACGCCCACGATGCCCGGCATGTCAGGCAAACCGAACGGCTGAACCACTGATCGCCGCGAGCACCGGCCCGGCCAGTTCCGGCCGGCAGACGACCAGGTCCGGCAGGTAGGGCCTGCGCTGGTTGTAGTGCAGCGGCGAGCCGTTGATCCGGCACGCGGTCAGGCCGGCCGCGAGCGCGACGCCCACCGGTGCCGCCGAGTCCCATTCCCACTGGCCGCCCGCGTGCACGTAGACGTCGGCGTCGCCGCGCACCACGGCCATCGCCTTCGCCCCCGCGGAGCCCATCGGGACGAGTTCACCGCGCAGCGCGTCCGCCACCGGTCCGGCGAACTCGGGCGGCCGGCTGGCGCTCACCACGATCCTCGGCCGGTCCCGCCGGGCCGGTTCCGCCGACACGTCCGCCGTCGACCACACCTCGCCCCGCGCCGGCACCGCGACGGCCGCGGCCGTGATGTCCCTGCCGGCCTCGTACAGCGCGACGTGCACGGCCCAGTCGTCGCGGCCGGGCATGGTGAACTCGCGGGTGCCGTCCAGCGGGTCGATGATCCACACCCGCGCGGCGGCCAGGCGGGCCGGGTCGTCCGCGGACTCCTCGGACAGCACCGTGTCCTCGGGCCGCAGTTCGGCCAGGCGGGCCAACAGGAAGTCGTTGGAGCCGTGGTCACCGGCCCGGCCCAACGCCCGCGGATCGTCGCCGGGACCGGTTTCCCTGATTCCCAGCAGTAGTTCGCCCGCCCGCCGCGCGAGATCGGCGGCCAGCGCGTCATCGGTCACCATCCCGCCATGATGCCCGGCCTCGCGGTGGCCCGCCCGGTCAGGCGGCCGATGGTAGAAACGACGGTGTGCCGGAAGAAACCGCGCCGTGGCGCCGCATGTCCACCAGCGTGGTGCACACCACACCATGGTTCGAGGTGCACACCGACCAGGTCGTCCGGCCGGACGGCACGCACGGCGTCTACGAGCGGATCACCTCCCGCGGCTCGGTGACCGTGCTGGCACTGGACTCCGACGACACCGTCGTCCTCACCCGCCAGTGGATCTACCTGCACGGGTCCACCCAGTGGCGGCTGCCCGGCGGCGGCATCGACACCGGTGACCCCGATCCGCTCGCCGCGGCCCGGCGGGAACTGGCCGAGGAAACCGGTGTGCGGGCCGAGAAGTGGCAGTCGCTGGGCAGCGTCAACTGCGCGGACAGCATCACCGATCACGTCGCGCACCTGTTCCTGGCCACCGATCTGGCGCAGGGCGAGACCGCGCTCCAGCCCGGCGAGGAGGACCTGCGGGTGGTGCGGTTGCCGTTTCAGGAAGCGGTCGACCTGGTGCTGCGGCACGAGGTGCCCGACGCCGCCAGCGCCCACGCGCTGCTGCTGTGCGCGGCCATGCGGTCGCGTGACTGACCCGCTGATCCGGCCGCGCCGCCCGGCAGACCTGGCCGCGTGCGTCGCCATCATCGCCGAAACCCACCGCACCAGCCGCTATCCGGTCAACTGGCCGGCCGATCCGCGACGCTGGCTCAGCCCGCCGGACCTGCTGGGCGCGTGGGTGGCCGAACTGGGTGGTGCGGTGGTCGGCCACGTGGCGCTGGCGGTGGCGAAGGACGCGACGGCGGGTGCGTGGTCGGCGAGCACCGGCCGCCCGCCCGACCGGGCCGCCGAGATCACCCGGCTCTGCGTGGCGGGCGCGGCGCGGCGGCGGTCGGTGGGCCGCCGGTTGCTGGACACGGCGGCGGCAGCGGCCAGCGACCAGGGCAGACATGCCGTGCTGGGCGTCTTCGACCAGGATCGTTCGGCCATCGCCCTGTACGACAGCGCCGGCTGGCTCCGTCTGTCCTCAGTGGACTTCACGATGTCGACCGGCGGCACCGTGTTGATGCACTGCTACGCGGCGCCCTGACGGTCAGTCCTGGGTGAGTTCGTACACGCCGACACCGAACGGCTCCAGCGTCACCGCCGGTTCGTCCAGGCTCAGCCCGGCGGCCAGGTTCGGCTTCACGGTCAGCTCGGCGTCGGACTGGCTGACCAGCCACAGGAAGCGCCGGCCGTCGTCATGGCACAGCACGTCGGCGGCCACCCGGGAATCGTCCACAGTGGCCGGACGGTCTACGTTGGCGAACGCGGCCAGTGCCCCGTACAGAACCTGCCCGGCCTCGGGGTTCACGGCCGGCGTGACGGATGCCATGTGTTCCAGGGGGTAGGTGCACAGAATGACGGCGCCCGTTCCGGTGCGCCGCACCAGCACCGCCGGCCTGCCGTGCCCGTCCACGGCGACCACCTCCGCGTCCACCGGATCGACCGGCAGGTAGACCCGGGTGCCCGCGGCGGTGAAACGCAGTTCGGCGCCCTCGGCCAGGGTGCCGAACGGCTGGGTGAAGGTGAACGTCACCTCGTCGTCGGTCACCGGGTCGACCAGGCCGTAGCGCAGCCGGTGCCGGACGCCGAACATCCCGTTCAGGTCGGCGTACCAGGGGCCGCGCTGCACCCGATGGGTGCCCGGCGAGTAGGAGACGTAGACGGTGGCGCCGGCCTCGGCCAGTTGGGCCAGGCGCAGCCAGGTGGGGCTGAGCAGTTGCTTTGTGGACGGCACCAGGTAGAGGCTGCCGTCCTCGGCCAGCCCGTCACTCTCCCGGCTCAGCGCGACCGGCAGGTCGGCCAGCCGGGCGGACACGTACGCCTGGCGGAGGGTGGTGTGGACGTAGGTGCGGTCCTCGGTCTCGGTGAACGGATACCTGGTGTCCAGATAGGACGGTACAACCAAGACGGTGGACACGTCGGCGCGGTGGCAGTGTTCGATGTCGACGGTGTCCAGCACCTCGGCGAACCGGCGGAACTCGGCCAGTGCCGGCTTGGGTGTGCCGGTGGCGTCGGTCAGCCCGAAGTGCATCTCGAAGGCGTGGTGCCGGTACGGGTCCTGGTGGGCCAGGCCGTCGTAGTCGGTGTTGTTCCAGCCGATCCAGCCGCACGCGCCGGCGAGCAGCGAGTTGTGCAGCACCTGGCGGTAGTAGTGGGCGGCGTTCTCGTCCGACGCGAAGTCCGACGACACGCCGAACTCCTCCAGCACCACCGGCCGGCCGAACGTGCCGGCCAGCTCACAGGTCCAGGCGGCGGCGTAGTGCTGGCGGACCTGGTCGTCCTCCATGCGGTAGACGTGCGGACCGAGGAAGTCGACCAGCCCGGCGATGTCGCGGACCGAGAAACCGTTGTCGGTGCCCGTGATCTCGATGCCCCAGGCGCCGTCGCCGAGCGAGAACGGCTGGCGGCCGCCGGCCGCGCGCACCGCGTCCCGGATCAACTGCGCCCACGCGGTGACGGCCTCCCGCGGTGCCGGATCGCCGTAGATGGGCATCTCGTTGGACACCAGCCAGCCGGCGACCGCGGGATGTTCGGTGAACCGGCGCACCATCTCACCGGCGAACCACGCCTGCCGCGCCACCAGCCACACGTCACGGTAGAGATCGCGACCGCCGCGCCAGGGCGGATCCCAGTTCTCACCGGACATGTGGCCCACGATGAACGTGGGCACCGTGGTCATGCCGGCGTCCGCGTGGCGGTCCAGGAAGTCGGCGAAGCGGCCCGTCATGGTGTCGTCGATCCGGTCCGGTTCCAGCATGAAGTCCGGCCAGTAGCAGAACGACCTGGTCATCGTCATGCCGTGCTCGCGCAACACGCGGAGTTCGTCCGCCACCAGCGCGGGGTCGTAGCGCCGCCACATCAGCGGACCGCCGGACGCCGACCAGAAGTTGGCACCGAGCCACCGGACCGGCCGGCCGTCGACGGTGAGTTGGCATGTGGGGCGGCGCATGGTGGGAATGCAATCACTATACCGGTTAAGGTGTCAATCGGCCGGACGCGCCCGCTGGTGGTGCTCCGGTGCGCTGACCGGCGCTGACTAGACTGAGCTGGGACGGTGATGCGTGTGACCGGGAAGCCGTCGCGACCGACGCGACGCGGAACCGACGGCGACCGGGAGGCACCGGCGCCGGCAGGTTCGGCCGCGCCGTCCGCGTCGCGAGGGTCCGCCAGGTC
>DATEPR010000608.1:0-3549 GCA_035273045.1 Pseudonocardiaceae bacterium
TGACGGCGGGCGCGGCCAGCAGGAATGCTAGCGCGACCGACGGCGGCACGCCCTGCCGCATCAGCCGCCGCGCCACCGGCACCGAGGCGCACTCGCAACCCGGCAACGCGATCCCGGCCAGCCCGGCCACACCGACGGCGAGAATTTCGTTGCGTGGCAACACTTTCCGCAACAGCCGCGCCGGCGCGAACGCCGCGATCCCACCACTGACCAGCACGCCGAGCACGAGAAACGGCATGGCCTGCACGCAGATCGCGACGAACACGGTGGCACCCGACCGCACGGCCGGCCCACCGTGCCGGACCGCGACCAGCGCCAGCCCGGCCAGCACGATCCACGGCACACCCGTTCGGCGCCGCACCGAAGACACCGCATCTGTCACCCGGCGGATCGTGCCAGGTCAGCGGCGTGCTCTATGGGGTGATGTGGGTAGCTTCGGCCAGCAGTTCGCCACGCAGCTGGGACGCCGTGGACACCACCAGCATGAGCAGCGTGCCCATGGCGGTGACGTTCAGGCCACCGGCCGGGAACGTGTACCGCAGGGTCACGTCCAGGCCCCGGCTGGTGTGGACCACGCCGAGCGTGCCGAACAGGCCCTGGCCGGCCCGTTCCGCGGCCGACGAGGCCAGGCGCGGCGAGTCGGGCAGGTCCCACGCCACGACACAGGTGAGGCTGAGCACCGCCAGTCCCTCGGCCAACCGCATGGCCTGCAACGCACACGGCACCTCGCCGTGCCGGAACGTCAGGGCGCCGTCGTCGTCCACGTGCACGTCGTGGTAGCGCTCCAGCGCCTCCCGCGCCGTCTCCAGCAGGTCCGCCGTGTCCACGGCCTCCGTCATCACTTCTCCCCCACCGCGCCTGCCGCGTCCACCGCCGCGCCGAACCGCCGGTCGCGCATCGCGAACGTCTCGACTGCCCGCCACAGGTGCAGCCGGTCGAAGTCCGGCCACAGCACGTCCTGGAACACCAGTTCGGCGTAGGCCGACTGCCACAGCATGAAGTTCGACGTCCGTTCCTCACCGGAGGGCCGGATGAACAGGTCGACGTCGGGCATGTCCGGCTGGTACAGGTACCTGCCGATCATCCGCTCGTCCACCTTGTCCGGGTTGATCTCGCCGGCCGCGACCCGTTTGGCGATCTCCCGCGCGGCGTCGGCGATCTCGGCCCGGCCGCCGTAGTTGACGCACATGGTCAGGTTGAGCACGTCGTTGTTCCTGGTGCGTTCCTCGGCGATCTTGAGTTCGTTCACCACGCTACGCCAGAGCTTGGGCAGCCGGCCGGCCCACCGTACCCGCACGCCCAGCGCGTCCAGTTCGTCGACCCTGCGGTGGATCACGTCGCGGTTGAAGTTCATCAGGAACCGCACCTCGTCCGGGCTGCGTTTCCAGTTCTCCGTGGAGAACGCGTACACCGAGATCCACTTCACGCCGATCTCGATGGCGCCGCGCACCACGTCCAGCACCACGGCCTCGCCCCGCTTGTGGCCCTCCACCCTGGGCAGGCCGCGCTGGTTGGCCCACCTGCCGTTGCCGTCCATGACGATCGCGACGTGCTGGGGCACGAACTCCAGCGGGATCGCGGGCGGTTTCGCCCCGGACGGGTGTGGCTCCGGCGGCTGGACCGGCGTCGTGCGCTCCCCGGTGTTCCTGCGGCGCCGCGACGGCAGCATCCTGCGGTTCCTTCCTGCGCGACAGTTCTCTACTTCTCGACGACGTTCGGCGACGACACCGGTTGCCTGCGTTCGACCAGCGGCAGCGACCGCAACTGGCGCTCCAGGTGCCACTGCAGCAGCGCCGCGACCAGCCCGCTGGCCTCCCGCCTGGCCGGCTGCCCGGTCGACTCGGCCACCGGCCACTCGCCGTGCAACAACGCCGCCAGCAGGGTGAACGTCTCCGCGGCCGGCCGGGACGAACCGGCGGGACGACACCGCGCGCACACCGCGCCACCGGCGGGCACGCTGAACGACTGGTGCGGGCCTGGCTCGGCGCACCGCGCGCACTCGGCGACGGCCGGTGCCCAGCCGGCGTACGCCATCGCACGCATCAGGAACGCGTCCAGCACCAGCGACGGGTCCCGCTCGTGGCCGGCCAGCGCCCGCAGCGCGCCGGTCACCAGCAGGTACAGCCGCATGGCCGGCTCGCCCTCCTCCATGGCCAGCCGGTCGGCCGTCTCCAGCACGGCACAGCCGGCCGTGTACCGGGGGTAGTCGCCGACCAGGCCGATGCCGAACGCGTCCACCGTCTCCACCTGGGTAATCACGTCCAGTGTCCGGCCGGTGTAGAACTGCACGTCGACGTGGCCGAACGGTTCGAGCCGGGCGCCGAACCGGGACCGGGTGCGCCGCACGCCCTTGGCCACCGCGCGCACCTTGCCGTGCCGGCGGGTGATCAGCGTGACGATCCGGTCGGCCTCGCCCAGCTTGTGCACCCGCAGCACCACACCGGTGTCGCGGTAGAGACTCATGGAACCATCGTCCCACGTCTAGAAGCCGAGCCTGCGCAGCTGCTTGGGGTCACGCTGCCAGTCCTTGGCGACCTTGACGTGCAGGTCCAGGTAGACCTTGGTGCCCAGCAGCGCCTCGATGTGCCGCCGGGCGGTGATGCCGACCCGCTTGATCCGCTCCGCTCCCCTGCCCAGCACGATGGCCTTCTGGCTGGGCCGTTCGACGAACAGTTCGGCGTGCACGTCGACGAGATCGTCCCGGCCCTCCCTGGGCGCCATCTCCTCCACCACGACGGCGATGGAGTGGGGCAGTTCGTCGCGCACGCCCTCCAGGGCCGCCTCGCGGATCAGTTCGGCGACCAGCCTGGTCTCCGGCTCGTCGGTGAGCTCGCCGTCCGGGTAGAGCGGCGGGCCGTCGGGCAGCCGGTCGACCAGCAGATCGGTCAGCACACCGACCTGGTAACCGTCCACAGCGGACACCGGCACCAGGTCGGCGAAGTCGAGGAGTCCTTGCAGGGCAACCAGTTGCGCGGCGATCCGGTCCGGGCCGGCCAGGTCGGTCTTGGTGACGATGCCGATCACCGGGGTGCGCCCGGCCAGCGCGCGCAGCTCACCGGCGATGTACGAGTCGCCGGCGCCGACCGGCTGGTCGGCCGGCACGCAGAACCCGATGACGTCCACTTCGGACCAGGTGTCCCGGACCAGGTCGTTGAGCCGCTGGCCGAGCAGCGTCCTGGGCCGGTGCAGGCCGGGTGTGTCCACGATCACCAGTTGGGCGTCCGGGCGGTGCACGATGCCGCGGATGGTGTGCCTGGTGGTCTGCGGCTTGTCCGACGTGATGGCGACCTTGCTGCCGACCAGTGCGTTGGTCAGCGTGGACTTGCCGGCGTTGGGGCGGCCGACGAAGCAGGCGAAACCGGAGCGGTGCCCGGTCACGGGGTGTCCACGGCCCGCACCGCTCCGGACGGGTCGGCCAGGTAGACGGGCGCGGCACTGCCCAGGTCGCGCACGGCCGCAACGGACTCGGGGTCCAGCGCTTCGGCGCCGCTGACCACGGCGGCCGCCTCCAGCCCGTCGGCACCACTGGCCGCAGCCGCCGCCACGGCC
>DATEPR010000609.1:0-2202 GCA_035273045.1 Pseudonocardiaceae bacterium
ATCAGGAAGCGACACACAGCAAGCCAGGGCCGCGCGGTTCTGTCGCCAGCAGCCGCACAACCAAGGCGGCACGCCAAGCCTCAGCCACTGCCGCGTTGCATCCGGCCCACCCCAACGGCCGCAGCATCACGAAGCGCCCGCTCCCGTCCGCAATGGCGAGGCCGAAAAGACGCCCCAGCAGCCGCGGTTGGGCACGCCCGGCGGCCAGGCGACGGCCGCCGTTCTGCCGTCAGCACAGCCAGGGCGGCGCGCCGAGATGCCGCCTCGGCAGCCCGCCCGCGAGCGTCAGGATGCTGCCGCGTCCGGGCCGGGGTCGTCCGCCGGGCGCAGGCGGTCGATCGAGTCCGTCATGTGCACCTCGATCAGCCGCAGCAGCAGGGTCACGTCGCCGGACACGATCGCGTCCAGCAGCGACCGGTGCTCCTCGACCAGGTCGGCCGGCTCCGGGTAGTGCGACTGCAACGCGCGCAGGCACATCTGGGTCTCCACCAGGAGCGTGTCGGCCATTCTGGCCAGCCGGGGGCTGCCCGAGCAGCGCACCAGCGTCTCGTGGAAGGCGTGGTCGGCGTCGCTCATGGCGACCCGGTCCCGGCGGCGGGCGGCCTTGGTGAGGTCCTTCAGCGACTCGGTCAGCGCGGCGGCCGCCGCCTCCCGGTTCGAGCGCATGATGAGCTGGCACGCGGCCCGCTCGATGGCCAGCCGCGCGGTGTAGACGTCGGCCACGTCGTGCTCGTCCAGCGTGACGACGAACAGGCCGCGGTGCGGTTCGCTGCGCAGCAGGCCCTCCTGGACCAGCCGCTGCATCGCCTCCCGCAGCGGCCCCCGGCTCACCCCCAGCCGCGCCGCCAGTTCTGCCTCGCCCAGCTGCGCGCCGGGCTCCAGCGACCCGTACTGGATCGCGTTACGCAACTCGTCACACACGATCTCTACGGTCGAGCGGCGCTCCACCGGTTCCAAC
Organism: Pseudonocardiaceae bacterium; assembly: GCA_035273045.1. Classification (GTDB taxonomy): domain Bacteria; phylum Actinomycetota; class Actinomycetes; order Mycobacteriales; family Pseudonocardiaceae; genus DATEPR01. The sequence continues at coordinate 959 of DATEPR010000609.1, forward strand.
TCTCCCAGTTCACCCATGACTGTCTTTCCATCATCCGGCGCCGTTCCGGCGGAACAGCGTCCCGAGCGCCGCGCGGGGCGCGGTGTCGCCGACCAGCCGTAGCCCGGCCCACACACTGACCTGGTTGGCCGTGAGGACCGGTTTGCCGACCCGGTCCTCCAGTTCGGTCAGCCACGCCACCGTGTGCAGGGCCGTGTCGGGCACGACGACGGCCTCCGCGTCCGGGTGGTCGTTGGCGGCGACGAAGTCCAGTACCGCCTCGCGGCCCAACTGGCCGACCTCGGCGGCGGTCACGATGCCACGGCAGGACAGGGCGACCACGGCCACCCCCGCCCGGCCGAGAAAGTCGACGAACCGGGCGGCCACGTCGTCCGGATAGGTCGCGGCCACGGCCACCCGGCGCACACCGAGCGTGGCCAGCGCGTCCACGAACGCGAACGACGTACTGGTGGCGGGCACGCCCGCGGCCTCCCGCACGCCGGCCACCTGGGCCGCGGCGCCGTCCCAGCCGAACACGAAGCTGCCGCTGGTGCACGCCCACACGGCGGCGTCCACCCCCAGCGCGCGCAGTTCCAGCGCGCCCGCCGCGAGGACGTCCTCGCCACCGATGTCCAGCAGCGCGTCCACCCGGTGCGCGTCGGTCCGCATCAGCGTGTGCACGACAGGCGTGGACACCCCACCGCCGAGCATCCGCTCGACGGTGGGGTAGTCGTCCTCGGCACTGTAGCCGGGGTACAAGAACCCGATCCGAGTCATATTGTCTACAATCTTACCACTGTCGATCTTCAGCCGTCGATCAGGCGACCAGTGGACACGACTCGTGCACCAGCCGCTGTCCCTCGCCCATGGCCCGCACGCCGAACCTGGCCAGCGCCGAGCACATGGTGACCTGGTTGGCGGTGAGCACCGGCTTGCGCAGCATCCGCTCCAGCGGCGCGATGATGTCGTACGTCGGCACGTTGGTGCAGCTCACGAACACGGCGTCGGCGTCCGGCCGGTCGACCGAGCAGACCGCGTTCACCACCTCGGTGTAGCCGACCTTCCAGATGTGGCTGAGCAGGCCCAGTCCCACGCTGGACACCACCTCGACGCCGCCCTCGGCCAGGTAGGCCAGCAGCCGCTCGGTGACACTGTCGATGTACGGCGTGACCACCGCGATCCGCCGCACGCCGAGCATGGCGACGGCCTCCAGCAGCGCGTCCACCCGGTGCGCGTCGGTCCGCATCAGCGTGTGCACGACAGGC
>DATEPR010000610.1:0-2902 GCA_035273045.1 Pseudonocardiaceae bacterium
ACCGGCACCGGGATCGCGGACGCGGTCGCCGTTGGCGCGTTCTCGTCCGCCGTGCTGGTGGCCAACAACCTGCGGGACATCCCGACCGACTCGGCGACCGGCAAGCGCACCCTGGCCGTGCTGCTGGGCGACACCCGCACCCGGGTGCTCTACCAGGTGCTGGTGGCGGTTCCGGTGCTGGTCAGCGTGGCCACCGGGGTGACCACGCCGTGGGCGCTGCTGGGCCTGCTGGCGGTGCCGCTGCTGGCCGGCCCGGTGCGCCGGGTCCGGAGCGGGGCCGCCGGGCTGGCGCTGATCCCGGTGCTCCGGGACACCGGCGTGGCCATGCTGGTGTGGGCGATCGCGACCGGTGTGGCACTTACTCTCGGGTCGGCCTGACCCGATCGGGTGGTTTCTTCGGTCGTGCTGGGTCCCGGCCCGCGTCGTACCTGTCGGTAGGCTGAAGAATTTTGACCGTTTTGTTCGACTTTACGAACGGCGGGTGTCCGGTGAGGTGGCCTCGCCGCGCAGTTCGGCCCGCAACGACTCGCGCGCCGCGCGCCGCGCCATGCCCCGCGCGGCCAGGCCGGCGGCGATCTTCTCGTGCCGGCCGCGCAGCACCACCCGGGACAGCGGCAGGCCCACCACGAGACCCACGGCGATCGCGATCAGCAGCGGCACGTTCACCAGCGACAGCAGCAGCGCCACCGCCGCGACCAGCGCGAACCTGGCCAGCACGTAGAGACCGAGGTCGCGGCCCAGATGCGGTGGCACCGGTGGCAGGGTCGGCCCGGCGGGCGGAGTGTGCTGGTCGTCGGAGTGCTCGGCCACGCCTGCCACGCTACGCGGGCGTCACCGGATCGGACACGCCGGCCGGCCCACGAATGGACGTGTACCTCACCAAGCGTGCACATCCGTGCGGCGGATGGTGACGATTTGTCCCTTACTCCCTCTTTACCATCAGCCTAGCGTTCGAGTACCCGGCGGGCGAGATGGCACTATGCGACCGGAACGCCGGATCTTGCGGGTAACCGAGTACCAGAACCGCTCGATATCCCGGTAAGTGGGTTTCGGCAACTAGGAGGGACGACAGTGACTGCGTCTGTTCAGCATCCGCGGCAACAGGTCAGCGAACGACTGCTCACGCCAGGCGAGGTGGCCACCTTGTTCCGGGTCGACCCCAAGACGGTCACCCGATGGGCCACGGCCGGCCGGATCGGTTCGATCCGCACCCCTGGCGGCCACCGCCGCTTCCGTGAGTCCGAGGTCAAGACCCTGCTCGCCGAGCTCACCACCGAGGCCAGCGAGCCCGTTCGCGGCGTCTGAACCAGCGGCAGGTCTGCGAAGGGCTAGCCTCGTGTCAACACGCTCGCGGAGGTGACGCCCCATGCTCTACCTGCTCGCCGCCATCGGCGTCGTCACCATCGCGGCCCTGCTGTGGCGTGCGCTGAACCCGGACCGGGTCAGCGTCGGGGCACGCCGGCAGATGGTCGCACCGGACGACGACCCCGACTTCCTGCGGCGCCTCGGCGAGCAGAACCAGCGGCCGGAGGACCAGGACGGTCCGGACCAGCCCTGAACCATCCGAACACGCCGCGGTGAGGCCGGCTCACCGCGGCCGGGTTGTGCCAGGGGCGGTGTCACCGCCTGGCCATGTCGCTCGGGAAGTCGTCGGCGACCGTGGCCCCCAGTTCCAGCAGCGCGGTCCTGGTCGCACCGGCCAGGCGCTCCAGCTCGATCTCCGCGCCCTCCTCCAGGTGCGGGTCGAACGGGATCCGGCAGACCGCCCGGCAGCGTGCGCCGAAGTGCTCGGCCAGCCGGTCCAGGTCCACCGCACCCGACTTCGGCCGCACCGAGTTGATCACCGCGACCGACCTGCTCACCAGGTCGTGGTAGCCGTGCGCGTCCAGCCAGTCCAGCGTCGCCGACGCCGAGCGGGCGCCGTCCACCGAACCGGACGACACGATCACCAGCGAGTCCGCGATGTCCAGCACGCCGCGCATCGCCGAGTGCATCAGTCCGGTGCCGCAGTCGGTGAGCACGATGTTGTAGAAGTGCTCCAGCAGGTCGATGGTGCGCCGGTAGTCGTCCTCGCTGAACGCCTCGGACACGGCCGGGTCCTGCTCGCTGGCCAGCACCTCCAACCGGCTCGGCCCCTGTGACGTGTAGGCCCGGACGTCGCTGTAGCGGGTGATCCGGCCGGCGTCGCGCAGCAGGTGCCGCACGGTCGCCGTGGTCTCCAGCGGGATCTTCTGGCTCAGCGTGCCCCGGTCCGGGTTGGCGTCCACCGCGATCACCCGGTCACCGCGCAGCGACGCGAACGTCGAGCCCAGCGTCGTCGTGGTGGTGGTCTTGCCGACGCCGCCCTTCAGGCTCAGCATCGCGATCTTGTAGCAGCCGCGCAACGGCTGGTTGATCCGCGCGATCAGGTCCCTGCGGTGGATGTCGGCCGGGCTCTCGCCGAGGTTGACCGCGTGCCCGGTGACCTTGTAGACCGCCCGGCGCCAGCCGGTCTGCGGTGGCCGCTTGGTCTGCTTGAGCAGCTGCGAGGACGACAGGTCGTGCGCGGCGGCCTGCGCCTGGCGGGACAGGTTGCCCGGCGGCTGCTGGCCGGGCACCGGACCGCCCGGCGGCATCGGCGGCTGGGTCGGCCCGCCCACCGGGTACTGCTGGTCGAAGGGGAACGGCACCTGCTGGTACCCGACCGGGTACGGCCCGGACTGGCTGCCCGGCGGGGGGTACGGACCCGGCTGGCCGCCGGGTACCGGGTACGGCCCGGACTGGCCGTCCGCCTGGCCGGGCACCGGGTAGGGCCCCGACGGGCCGTCCGGCACCGGGAAGCCGCCGGACGCGTTGGGGTCCACGTAGGACGGAATCGGGTGCGGGTGGGCAGGCGGCTCCGGCGCCGCGTGCTGGCCGCTCT
>DATEPR010000611.1:0-6281 GCA_035273045.1 Pseudonocardiaceae bacterium
CGGCCGCCGCGCAGGGCGCCCGCGATCCCGGCTTGCTCGCGACCTGGCGGCGCGGCAGGGCCGACCTGCTCGCGACGCTGCGCGCGGTGCCCGCCGGCACGAAACTGCCGTGGTTCGGGCCGCCGATGGGCGTCGCGTCGATGGCGACCGCCCGCCTGATGGAGACGTGGGCGCACGGCCAGGACGTCGTCGACGCGCTCGGCGTGCGCCGGGCACCGACCGCCCGGCTGCGGCACGTCGCGCACATCGGCGTGCGCACCGTCAACTTCGCGTTCGCCGTGCACGGCCTGGAACCGCCCGCCGAGCCGTTCCGCTTCGAGCTGACCGCACCGGACGGCGACCTGTGGGCGTGGGGCGACGAGTCGGCTGCCGACCGGATCACCGCGCCGGCACTGGACTTCTGCCTGCTGGTCACCCAACGCCGGCACCGGGACGACCTCGCCGTGACGGCCACCGGGCCGATCGCGCGGCAGTGGCTGCCGATCGCGCAGGCGTTCGCCGGCCCGCCCGGCCGTGGCCGCGAGCCGGGGATGGCCGTATGACGGCCCTGCGGATCGGCAACATGTCCGGCTTCTACGGCGACCGGTTCGCCGCGATGCGCGAGATGCTCACCGGTGGCGACCTGGACGTGCTCACCGGCGACTACCTGGCCGAGCTGACCATGCTGATCCTGGGCCGCCAGCGCATGCGTGACCCGGCGGCCGGCTACGCGCGGACCTTCCTGCGCCAGCTGGAGGACTGCCTCGGGCTGGCCCTGGACCGGGGCGTGCGGATCGTCAGCAACGCGGGCGGCCTGAACCCGGCCGGGCTGGCCGGCGCGGTGCGCGAGCTGGCCGACCGGCTCGGCCTCCCGGTGCGGGTCGCCCACGTCGACGGCGACGACCTGCTGCCCCGCGCGGACGAACTCGGCCTGACCGGCGCCCTCACCGCGAACGCCTACCTGGGCGGCTGGGGCATCGCCGAATGCCTGCGGTCAGGCGCCGACGTGGTCGTCACCGGCCGGGTGACCGACGCGTCGCTCGTGGTCGGCCCCGCCGCGGCGCACTTCGGCTGGGCCCGCACCGACCACGACGCGCTGGCCGGCGCCACCGTCGCCGGTCACGTGATCGAGTGCGGCGCGCAGGCCACCGGCGGCAACTACAGCTTCTTCACCGAACTCGCCGACCCGGCCCGGCCCGGTTTCCCGGTCGCGGAGATCGAGGCCGACGGGACCGCCGTGATCACCAAGCATCCCGGGACGGGCGGCGCGGTGAACGTGGACACCGTGACGGCGCAACTGCTCTACGAGATCGGCGGCCCGCGCTACCTGGGGCCGGACGTCACCAGCAGGTTCGACACCATCACGCTCACCCAGGCCGGTCCGGACCGGGTGCGGATCTCCGGCGTGCGCGGCGAGGCGCCGCCGGACACCGCGAAGGTCTGCCTCAACACGCTGGCCGGCTTCCGCAACGGCGCCACGTTCGTGCTGTGCGGGCTGGACATCGAGGCGAAGGCCGAGCTGGCCAGGCGCCAGGTGACCGACGAGGTCGGCGACGACGGCGTCACCTGGACACTCGCCCGCACCGACCACGCCGACGCGGCCACCGAGGAGACCGCCAGCGCGTTCCTGCACGCCGCGATCCACACGCCGGACGTGGACCGGGCCAAGCGGTTCTCCCGGGTCTGCGTCGAACTCGCGCTGGCTTCCTACCCCGGCTTCACGCTCACCGCGCCACCCGCCGACGCCACGCCGGTGGGCGTCTACCGGCCGGAGTTCGTGCTCGCCAGCCAGGTGCGGCACGTCGCCGTGCTGGCCGACGGCAGCCGCGTCGACATCCCGCCGCACCCGGCGGGCGTCGGCCCGAGTCCGCTGCCCGACGAGCCCCCACCGGATCCATTGCCCGCAGGCCCGGCCCGCGCCGTCCCGCTCGGCACCGTGCTCGGCGCGCGGTCCGGCGACAAGGGCGGCGACGCCAACCTGGGCGTGTGGGCGCGCACCGACGACGGCTACCGCTGGCTGGCCGGCTACCTCACCACCAACCGCCTGCGCACACTGCTACCAGAGGCGAAGGACCTGGACGTCGAGCGCCACCCGCTGCCCAACCTGCGCGCGGTGAACTTCGTGCTGCACGGGCTGCTCGGTGAGGGTGTCGCCGCGTCCACCCGGTTCGACCCGCAGGCCAAGGCGCTGGGGGAGTGGCTGCGGTCGCGGGTGGCCGACGTGCCGGAGGCGCTGCTGTGAACCCGTTCGACACGCCGGAACGACGCCTGCTGCGGGCCACCGTGCGGCGGTTCGTGGAACGCGAGATCGTGCCGAACCTGGCCGGCTGGGAGGACGCCGGCGAACTGCCCCGCGACCTGCACCGGGCGGCGGCCAAGATCGGACTGCTCGGGGTGAGCTTCCCGGAGCCGGTCGGCGGCGCCGGCGGCGACCTGCTGGACACCGTGGTGGTGACCGAGGAGCTGATCCAGGCGGGTGGCTCGTCCGGGCTGGTCGCCGGCCTGATGACGCACGGCATCGCGCTGCCGCACATCGTGGACGCCGGCCAGCCGGACCTGATCGACCGGTTCGCCCGGCCGGCCCTGGCCGGCGAGCGGATCGGCGCGCTCGCGGTCACCGAGCCGGGCGGCGGATCCGACGTGGCCGCCCTGACCACGACGGCGAAACGGGACGGCGACCACTACGTGGTGAACGGCGCCAAGACGTTCATCACGTCCGGCTGGCGCGCCGACTTCGTGACCACGGCCGTCCGCACCGGTGGACCCGGCCACGGCGGCGTCAGCCTGCTGGTGGTGGAACGCGGCACGCCGGGCTTCACCGCGACGCGCAAGCTGGCCAAGATGGGCTGGCACTGCTCGGACACCGCCGAACTGTCCTTTGTAGACGCAAAGGTGCCGGTGGCCAACCTGGTGGGCGCCGAGAACGGCGGTTTCGCGCTGCTGATGCGGCAGTTCCAGGTGGAGCGGATCGGCCTTGCGGTGCAGGCGTACGCCACCGCGCAGCGCTGCCTCGACCTCACCCTGGCCTGGGTGCGGCAGCGGGAGACGTTCGGCCGGCCGCTGGTGTCCCGGCAGTTGGTCCGGCACCGGCTGGTCGACATGGCCGGCCGGATCGACGTCGCCCGCACGTATGTGCGCTCCGTAGCGGAGCTGGCCGCGGCAGGTGAGGAAGTAGTGGCCCAGGTGTGCGTAGCGAAGAACACCGCCGTCGCGGCGTGCGACTTCGTCGTCGACGCGGCCGTCCAGTTGCACGGCGGCATGGGTTACCTGCGTGAGTCCGAAGTGGAACGACACTACCGGGACTCGCGGATTCTCGGCATCGGCGGCGGCACCACGGAGGTGCTGGCCGAACTGGCGGCCCGACGGTGGGGGTTCACCGCATGACGACACTGCGCAGCACGCTCGACCCGACGACCGACACCTACCGGGACAACCGGTCGGCGATGCTGGACCGGCTGGCCGAACTGGCCGCCGAGCACGCCAAGGCGCTGGCCGGCGGCGGCGAGAAGTACGTCGACCGCCACCACAAGCGGGGCAAACTGCTGGCCAGGGAACGGATCGAGCTGCTGCTGGACCCGGACAGCGCGTTCCTGGAGCTGTCGCCGCTGGCCGCGTGGGGCACCGAGTTCCCGGTCGGGGCCAGCGTCGTCGTCGGGATCGGCGTGATCGAGGGCGTCGAGTGCCTGGTCGTCGCCAACGATCCGACCGTTCGGGGCGGCGCCAGCAACCCGTGGACGCTGCGCAAGAGCTTCCGCGCCAGCGAGATCGCCGCCGCCAACCAGTTGCCGCTGGTGCAACTGGTGGAGTCCGGTGGTGCCGACCTGAACTCGCAGGGCGACATCTTCATCCCCGGCGGCCGGATGTTCCGCGACCTGACCCGCTCGTCCGCCCGGCGGGTGCCCACGATCGCGCTGGTGTTCGGCAACTCCACCGCCGGCGGCGCCTACCTGCCCGGCATGTCCGACTACTCGGTGCTGGTCCGCGACCGGGCGAAGGTGTTCCTGGCCGGGCCGCCACTGGTGAAGATGGCCACCGGCGAGGAGTCCGACGACGAGTCGCTGGGCGGAGCGCACATGCACGCCACCGAGTCCGGCCTGGCCGACTACCTCGCCGAGGACGAACTGGACGCACTGCGCATCGGCCGCCGGATCGTGGCGAACCTCAACTGGCACAAGCAGGGACCGGCCCCGGCCGCCGAGTTCGCCGAGCCGCTGCACGACCCCGACGAACTGCTCGGCCTGATCCCCACCGACCCGAAGGTGCCGTTCGACCCGCGCGAGGTGATCGCCAGGATCGTGGACGGCTCGGTGTTCGACGAGTTCAAACCGTTGTACGGCAACAGCCTGGTCACCGGTTGGGCGTCGATCCACGGCTACCGCGTCGGTGTCCTGGCCAACGAGCGGGGCGTGCTGTTCAGCGAGGAGTCACAGAAGGCGGCACAGTTCATCCAGCTCGCCAACCAGCGGCACATACCGCTGCTGTTCCTGCAGAACACCACCGGCTACATGGTGGGCCGCGACTACGAACGGGCCGGCATCATCAAGCACGGCGCCATGATGATCAACGCGGTGTCCAACAGCACGGTCCCGCATCTCACGATCGTCATGGGCGCCTCCTACGGCGCCGGCAACTACGGCATGTGCGGCCGCGCCTACGACCCCCGGTTCCTGTTCAGCTGGCCCAACGCGAAGTCCGCGGTGATGGGGCCGGCCCAACTGGCCGGTGTGCTGTCCATCGTGGCCCGCCAGGCAGCGCAGGCCCGCGGGCAGGCCTACGACGAAGAAGCGGACGCCCGGCTGCGCAAGACCGTCGAGGAGCAGGTGGAGTCGCAGTCGGCGGCCACCTACCTGTCCGGCCGGCTCTACGACGACGGCGTGATCGACCCCAGGGACACCCGGACGATCCTGGGCATCTGCCTGTCCGTGGCGCACACGGCGCCCGTCCACGGCGCCGACGGCTTCGGCGTCTTCCGGATGTGATGACGATGATTCGCCGACTGTTGGTCGCCAACCGGGGTGAGATCGCCCGTCGCGTGTTCCGCACGTGCCGGACGCTCGGCATCCAGACCGTCGCCGTGTGCTCCGACCCGGACGCGGACGCGCCGTTCGCCGCCGAGGCGGACGTCGCCGTGCGGCTGCCCGGAGCGACGCCGGGGGAGACGTACCTGCGGGCGGACGGGATCGTGGCCGCCGCGGTGCGGGCCGGCGCCGACGCCGTGCACCCCGGTTACGGCTTCCTCTCGGAGAACGCGGACTTCGCCCGTGCCGTGCTGGCCGCCGGGCTCACCTGGGTCGGACCGGATCCGGACGCCATCGAGGCGATGGGCTCGAAGATCGCCGCGAAGAAGCGGATGGCCGCGGCCGGCGTGCCCGTCCTGCCCGAACTCGACCCCGGTGCGGTCGGCGAGTCCGACCTGCCACTGCTGGTGAAGGCGTCCGCCGGGGGTGGCGGGCGCGGGATGCGGATCGTGCGCACGACCGCCGAACTGGCCGACGCCGTGGCGCTGGCCAGGCAGGAGGCCGAGTCGGCGTTCGGCGACGGCACGGTGTTCTGCGAACCGCTGGTGGAGGGCGCCCGGCACGTCGAGGTGCAGATCCTGGCCGACCGGCACGGCACCGTGTGGGCGCTGGGCGAGCGGGAGTGCTCGATCCAGCGGCGGCACCAGAAGATCGTCGAGGAGACGCCCAGCCCGGCGGTGGATGCCGAACTGAGGGCACAACTGTGCGCCGCCGGGGTCGCCGCCGCGCGGGCCATCGACTACGTGGGCGCCGGCACGGTGGAATTCCTGCTCGGCGCGGACGGCCGGTTCCACTTCCTGGAGGTGAACACCCGGCTCCAGGTGGAGCACCCGGTCACCGAATGCGTGTTCGGACTGGACCTGGTGGCGTGGCAACTCGCGATCGCCGAGGGCACCCGGCTGCCCGCCGAACCGCCCGCACCGCGCGGCCACGCCATCGAGGTCCGCCTCTACGCCGAGGACCCGGCCGCCGACTGGCGCCCGCAGAGCGGAACGGTGCAGCGGTTCGCGGTGCCGGACGTGGACGCCGAGTTCGCCGTGCCGGCCGGGTACGGGCTTCGGCTGGACAGCGGAGTCGCCGACGGCGGTTCCGTGAGCACGTTCTACGACCCGATGCTGGCCAAGGTGATCGCCCACGGCCCGGACCGGGCGTCGGCGGCCCGCAGGCTCGCGGCCGCACTGGCCGGCACCCGGCTGCACGGCCTGGTCACCAACCGTGACCTGCTGGTGAACGTGTTGCGGCACAACGACTTCCTGGCCGGCGCCACCGACACCGGCTTCCTGG
>DATEPR010000612.1:0-4423 GCA_035273045.1 Pseudonocardiaceae bacterium
ACCGGCTCGGCCTGGCCCGCCGGCCCGTCGTCATCCTCGCGCTCGTCGTGCCGGAACAGCCGGACACCGCCGGCGGGGACCTGGTCAGCGCGCGGGAACGGCTCGGTGACGCGCTGGCCATGCACCTGACCGCGGTCCACCCGCGGTCGGCCGCCGCGCTCGTCGGTGACGTCGTGTACGGCCTCGTCCCGCTGACCCGGGTCGGCGACGACGGCGAGGAACGGGCGGTGCGGATCGCCACCGAGTTCCTGGACCGGGTGGGGGAGCGGCTGCCCGCGGCGATCGGGGTCGGTCCGGTCGCGCAGGACGTCGCCGACCTGGCGCGGTCCCGGGTCGTCGTCGACCGGATCGGGCGCGTGCTGCGCGAACGCGGCGGCGTCCGGCGGGTCGCGCGGCTGGCCGACGTGCACGTGGAGACGCTGATGCTGGAACTGCGCGACATCGTCGTCGCGCGAGGCGACCAGCCGACCGGTGCGGTGGCCCGGCTGCTCGCCTACGACGCGGAGAACAACACCCACCTCGTCGAGACGCTGCGCGCCTATCTCGACGAGTTCGGCGACGTGAGCGCCGCGGCGGCGCGGCTTTACGTGCACCCCAACACTTTTCGCTACCGGTTGCGCCGGCTTGTCCAGGTGGGACAGATCGACCTGCGGGACCCCGAGGCCCGCTTCGCGATCATGCTGCAACTGCGCACCGTCGTCGGCCGCTGAGCCCTCACGGGTCGACGAACGGCACCTGGACGGGATGGCCGCGGCGCTGGTGGTGGCTGTGGCTGAGCCGGCAGCGGAGGCAGACCGGGTCGGGTCGGTGGGCGGTGTCGATCGTCCACCGACCGCAGTCCTGGCAGTGGGTGAACGCCGGCGGGTCGGTCACGCCGGCCAGCGCGATGACCATCATCACGACGACGGCACCGAGCATGACCAGGCACAACGTGACGGCGGTGAGCTCAAGTGGCATCATGTGCACCTCCCGGTTTATATCGCACTACGATACTTCTGTATCGTGGCGCGATACAATAGGCCGCGACCATCACGTTCGTGGGAAGGCGGGTCCATGGCGGATCTCTCGCAGCAGGACTACGCGAGCCTGCTGACGTTCCGGACCGCGCTGCGCCGCTTCGAACGGTGGAGTGGGGACCAGGCCCGCCAGATCGGCCTGACCCCGGCGCAACACCAGTTGCTGCTGGCGGTGAAGGGCCACCTGGACCGTCGTGGTCCCACGATCGGCGATGTCGCCGACTACCTGGGCGTGCGCCATCACAGTGTCGTGGGGCTGGTCGACCGTGCCGTCGAGGCGAGCCTGATCGCGCGGGTGCGTGACGAGCTGGACGGGCGTGCGGTGCGGCTCGTCCTGACGCCGTCGGGTGAGGATCGCATCGCCCAACTCAGCCAGTTGCACCTGGCCGAACTGGCTCGGTTGGCGCCGCTGCTGGAGCATCTGACCGTCGAGCCGCACGGCACGTCAGCGGACGAAGAAGTGCCAGCCGACCCAACACCACAGCACCAGGACGATCCAGCGACCGGGCGTGCCGCGCATGACGGCGGCCAGGTAGGTCTGTGCCGGACGTAGCCGCGAGCCGGACGGCCCGGACCGCGTCGCCAGCACCTGCAAGGTGAGGGCGGTCAGCGCCAGCACCACGTAGCCCGCGGTCGTCACGAACGGTGTCATGCTCACCGCCTGGCCAGCCACCAGCCGGCCAGCAGCCACAGCAGGACCGCGCCGGCGCGGCCCGGATGGCTGCTGGTGAGCTCGTTCACCAGTGAGCTGATCGTGGGATGGGCCGACCGGGGCAGGCTGAACAACGCCCACAGCTCCCAGCCCGTCACCGCGGCGAGCCATGCCGTCCACACGACGAAGCCTGTCCGGCCGAGGCGGACCGGGGCGCGATCGCGGCGGTGGGCCGCGGCGAACGCCAGGACCGCGATGGCCGCGGCGAACGTGGTCACCTCGGCGGGCCAGGTGAAGGTGCTCAGCCCACCAGCCAGCCAGGCGAAGCCGAGCAGCAGCGGGGCCACCAGCCAGCGGCCGGCGGATCGAATGAGTGACCGGGGTTCCCGGTCGACAGCCGCCATCGTCACATCATGCGCGCCCACCGGCCCGACCACAGGGCGATCAGGCCGGTCGTATCGACACGGTTCTGCCAATTCATTTCAGTATGAGCGCGGGGTGTGTCAATGTTTCCCGCGCGACATTGGCACTCAACGAAACGTCGGCCGAAACTGTGAAAATGTCTCCTATCTGTGGGTCGACGTTCAATCGGTCGTGAAGTGTCGAAAATGGATCACGTCGATCTCATCGTCGACGGTGACCGATCGGCACATACGAAATACAGCAGCGGGTGCGGTCACGTCAAGTGGGCGGCCACCCCAATACTGTCGAGTAGTGAACCGGCGGAAAATCGTGTCTGTTCGATGTGCCCAGAAAGCCGGTAATTGACCGCCGCGACCGGCTGTGGGCGGCCGCGTTAGGCCGAGTGGGTGTCTGAATCCGGCCGATTCGGACACGGCGTTTGCCCAGCATGCGACCCGGGAACGCTCGTGCGATCGTTGGACGATGCGGAGGAGGTGCACCGTCGGTGACGACCGGCCTTGGCTACCGTCCTGGTCACGGGGCCGGTCGGTAGATGTATGGGAATCCATTTCGATCCGCCCGCTGTGGCGCGATTAATCACCCCCGGTCTACTCTGGGTGTGCGTCCGGCTCGTCCTCAGTGGACGATCCGCGTGTGCTCAAGCCAGGTGTCCAAGAACTGTCAACCGGTGTTTACCGCGGGTCGCTTGGATAGTCCGCACAATCTGTAGTACACACTTTCGGCGGTACATTACAGAACGATGACAAGGCACGCTGGCGAACTCAGAAGGAGCGGATCTTGGTGTTGTTCCCGGCTGGCGGAGGTTATTTTTGTCGCGACATTGACACAAAACGATGCAAACTTCCCGCACTCCACGACGGCTAGGAGACACGTACCGTGAGAAGCCCGCACGACGTTCTGGTCCGGATGTCCTGTTCGGCTGCGGATCTCGGCGCCCGGCTGGCGGAGCTGGCGAACCGGCACCACGTGCCGGGCGCGCAGTTCGCGTGGTACGACGGCGACGACACCATCGTCGTGCACACCGGCGTGGAGCGGCACGGACGGCCGGTCGCGATGGATGCCTCGTCGAAGGTGCCGATCGGCTCGATCACCAAGGCGTGCACGGCCACGGTCGCGATGATGCTGGTCGCGGACGGCGACCTGGAGCTGGACGAACCCGTCAGCGCGGTGCTCGGACCCGTCGCCCACGGCGACACCCTGACCCTGCGCCACCTGTTGTGCCACACGTCCGGCCTGCCGTCCGATCCGGCAGCCGACGCCACCACGTGCTCGCGGGAGCTGGCCAAGGTGGCACCGGTCTGCGCGCCGGGCGCCATGTTCTCCTACTCGAATTTCGGCTACGCGGTGGTCGGCGCCATGATCGAGGCGGCCACGGGCATGTCCTGGCGGGAGGCCGTGGACGCCGTCCTGTGCCAGCCGGTGGGGATCGAGCCCGCGTTCGTCGACGAGCCGCTGGACGTCGCCGGCCACGTGGTGTCGGCGTCGTCGGTCCGGGTCGTCGACCAGGTCCTGCCGCCGTTGCTGGCCCCGGCCGGCGCACTCGCGTTGAGCGCGGCCGACCTCGTCACGTTCGGCCGGCTGCACCTTGCCGAGCCGGAACCGCTGGACGCGACGACCCAGATGTACACCCGGGTGGCCGGCGTCCAACCGTTCGGCATCGCCGACGGGTGGACCCTGGGGCTGTCCATGTTCGACAGTGACAAGGGCGTCGAGTGGCTCGGCCATGACGGCGCCGCCGACGGCACGTCCTGCCACCTGCGCATCGACCAGGCCGGCGGCGGCGTGCTCGCGCTGACCACCAACGCCACCACCGGGATGGACCTGTGGCGGTCGCTGGTGGAGGAGCTGCGGTCGCTCGGCGTCCCGTTAGCCCGACCCCGGGCCCGGCTGTGCCGCGGCGATCCCGTGCCACTGCCCCCGGAGTACACCGGGACCTACCGCAACGGCGACACCGAGTACGTCGTCGCGCCCGACATCCATGGCGTGCCGTGCGTCACCGTGGACGGTGAGGTCTTCCCCGAACTTCTCGTCGACTCCGACGGCGTGTTCAGCGTCCGGGAGCCGGTGAGTGGACAGCAGGCCGACTGTGGCCGGTTCCTGCTCGACCCCTATGGCGCGGTGACCGCACTGGAGGCCGGCGGCCGCGTCGCCCGTCGCCACTGACACACAAGCGAAACCGGATCACCCGACTGCCGCACGGCGGTCCACTTCAGCATGCCCGGAGGCAGAACCATGACCGCGTACGACCAGGTGTCCGGAACACAGTTCGATGGCCGGCCTGGCAGAACCGGGTCCCTGGCGGCGGAGTTCCTCGCTCGCGCGCACCGCACCC
>DATEPR010000613.1:0-21271 GCA_035273045.1 Pseudonocardiaceae bacterium
AACCATCCCTACACGTACGGCTACTTCCCCGACTACAAGATCGAGGGCAAGGTGCTCGGCCAGTACGTGCGCACCAACTTCCCGAACCAGCGGGTCGCCTACCTGTTGCAGGACGACGACCTGGGCCAGAACAGCCAGGAAGGGCTCCACCAGCTCCTGCCCGCCAGCCAGGTCGTGACCCAGCAGTCCTATGACGCCAACTACCTGACCAACGGCCTCGGCCAGCAGATCGGCGCCGCCAAGGCGGCCGGCGCGCAGGTGGTCGTGATCTTCGGCATCCCGGCGGCGGTCGCCGTCGCGCTGCTCACCGCGGCCAAGCTCGATTACCACCCGGCGTTCGTGGCCAGCAACGTCGGCACCGACCCGAGCACCCTGGACGGCCTCATCAAGCTGCTGTCCAAGGGCACGGCGGACGTCAACATCGCGAACGGGCTGATCTCGGACAGCTACCTGCCGGCGCCGACCGACCTGAAGAACCCGTGGGTCCAGTTGTTCCGGAACGTGCACGACACCTACGAACCGGGCCAACCGTTCGATTTCTACACGATCAGCGGAATGACCCTGGCCTACGGCACGTACCAGGCGCTGCACGCGGCCGGCCCGAACCTGACCCGCCAGTCGCTGCTCGACGCCATCGCCACCAAGGGGTCGACGTTCCAGGGGCCGAACCTGGCGCCCTACCGGTTCTCCACGACCGACCACGACGGCATGGCGGGCGCGCAGATCAGCATCCTGGCGCACGGGAAGTCGCTGCTCTCCGGCCCGGTCTACGTCACCGACGACCAGGACGCGCCGGTCACCACGTGGAACCAGCCGCACCCACCCCCGCCGGCCACGTTCTAGCCGTTCCGGGTGGACCGTCACCGAACTGTCGCCAGTGGACCGCCCCTTATTTCCGTCGCGAACGCACAATGCTACGGAGCGCGCACGACCGACACGGGAACGTGACCGTAAAAATCGCGCCACGCGAAATTCACCGGCCCCTAGGGCGTGGTCTGGTCCGAACCTCGATTTCGTGGTTAAGATGCGCCGTCTCCGGCGACGCAATCTCGATCAACATCGGATGTCGGCGGGCGTCGCCAGGAGTGGAGAACATCCAGCGGAGGTAGCGTGGTGCGTCACCGTGTTCCCCCCGCCGACGGGGACGGCGGACCAGCGGCAACACCAGAATGGCCGGCACCGAGGTGGCCAGTACCCGTGGTGCCGCTCGCCACGCAACCCCAACCACCATCCCAGCCCCGTCCGCCGGCTGCGCCGTCGTCGCCGCGCCGGGTGGTCGGGGCCATCTTCCGCCCCAGGTCGATCCGGGCCAGGCTGGTCCGCATCCTGGTGGTGTCGCTGGCCCTGGTGCTGGTGTTGCTGAGTTTCCTGATCACCAACGAGGCGGCGAACTATCGCGCGGCCACCCAGACCAGCCGGATCGTCACCGTGGTGCTGCGCGTACAGGACGCCGTGCAGCAGTTGCAGAAGGAACGTGCGCTCACCAACGGCCTGCTCGGCGGCGGCAGCCAGTTCCAGGCGCAGATCCTGCCCCAGCGCCAGCAGACCGACCAGGCGCTGGCCGCGCTGAACCGCACCATCGCCGGCTCCGGCTTCAGCGACGCGGGCGCCGCACAGGTCAGGGCCGCGGTGACCAAGCTGGACGGTCTGACCACGATCCGCTCCGACGTCGACCAGCAGCGCGCCCAGGACGCGCCGACGTTCGCCTTCTACACCGACGCCATCGCGTCGCTCAACGCACTCGACCTTGGTCTGGACCAAGCCCAGGACGGGGCGCTCCGCCACGGATTGCAGGCGCTGTACGCGCTCGGTGACGTCAAGGAGTACGCCGGCCAGGAACAGGGCCTGCTGTCCGCGGTGTTCGCCGGCAACCGGATGAGCGTCGACAACTACGCCAAGTTCGTCGAGGTGCTCGGCCAGAAGCAGGCCGCGATCGCCACGTACGACCAGTTCGCCACCCCGGCGGAGCGGGCCGACCTGGACGCGGTGCTCCAGTCGCCGGCCGGCGACCAGTCCGTGCAGGACGAGGGGGTCGCCATCAACAGCTCCACCGGGACGCTGCCCGGCCGGGTCGACCCGGTGTCCTGGTCGGACTCGATGAACTCGCTGCTGGACAGCCTGCGCGGGGTGCAGCAGACCGTCGGCCAGGACATCACGAGCCGGGCGGACGGCCTGCGGGCCACCGCGACCGCGCTGCTGGTCGGCATCAGCGTGCTCGCCGTGCTCACCATCGCCGCGATGATCGCCCTCGTGGTCGGCGCGGCCCGGTCGGTCATCGGCCCGCTGGGCACGCTGGCCAGGGACGCGGACGCCGTGTCGTCGCGGCGCCTGCCGGAGACGGTGGCGCTGATGCAGACCACCGAGACCGACGTGCCGCCGCCACCGCCGGTGACCGTGCCCGAACACGCGGCGAGCGAGATCCAACTGGTCGCGACCGCGCTGGACCGGGTGCAGAACACCGCGCTCACGCTGGCCAGCGAGCAGGCCCTGATCCGCCGCAACACCACGGTGTCGCTGGCCAACCTGGGCCGCCGCAACCAGAACCTGGTGCGCAGGCAGCTCTCGCTGATCAGCGAGTTCGAGCGCGAGGAACTGGACCCCAACGCGCTGGCCAACATGTTCGAACTGGACCACCTGGCCACCCGGATGCGCCGCAACGCGGAGAGCCTGCTGGTGCTGGTCGGCGAGACCAGTCCCCGGCCGTGGTCCGCTCCGCTGCCGGTGGCCGACGTCATCCGCGCCGCACTGTCCGAAGTGGAGGAATACCGCCGGGTGGTGCTGCGCCGGGTCGATCCGGCGTGGGTGGTCGGTGCCGCGGTCACCGAGGTCGCGCACATGCTGGCCGAACTGGTGGAGAACGGCCTGTCGTTCTCGTCGCCGGACGTCGAGGTGGAGATCTACGGCCGGCGCACCGGCAACCGGTATCTGCTGGCGGTGGTCGACTACGGCGTCGGCATGCCACGGGACGAACTGGAGAAGGCCAAGGCCCGCCTGCGGGACGAGGAGAACTTCCTGGTCGCGCCCACCCGGTTCCTCGGCCACTACGTGGTCGGCCGCCTGGCGCGGCAACTGGACGTGCAGGTGGAACTGGGCGAGTCGCCGGTCAGCGGCATCACCGCCCGTATGTTGCTGCCACCGGAACTGCTCACCGAGGGACCGGGCGCCGATCCGTCCCGGGTGGTCGCCCAGCCGGAACCGGCGGCCGAACCACCGGCGCCCGCGCTGCCGGCCGCCGAGCCGACGCCGGTGCTGGCCGCGCCGGACATCGGCGTCCGGACGGTCGACACGACGGTGGACACCGTGCGGTTGCCGATCCCCGAGTCGGTGCAGGGCCAGCCGGTGCTGCGGTGGCCGACCGAGCAGGAACTGCTCAGCCAGGCCGAGCCGGACCTCCCGCCCGTGCCGGAACCGGTCCGGGTGCCGGTGGCCGTGGGCGGCGGACCGGTCGAACGCACCCGCAACGGCCTGGTGAAACGGCAACCGCACAGTCGGGCCAGGTCGTCGCCGACCCGGTACACGGTGACCGACGCGGCACCGAAGGACCGCTCGCCGACCGAGGTGGGCGACATGCTGACCGCGTTCCGGGCCGGACACCGGCGTGGCGAGGCGTCGGCCAGGAACCTGTTCACCGCGGCGGAACCCGCGGTGTCACGCGAGGAGGAGCCAGGTGACTGACCTGGACCGGGAAGCCAGTCCGCAGAGCTTCAACTGGCTGTTGAGCAATTTCGTGCGCGGCACCGACGGCGTGCGGGACGCCGTCGCCGTGTCGTCGGACGGGTTGCTGATCGCCATGTCCGACGGCCTGGACCGGACGGCGGCCGACCGGCTCGCCGCGCTCACGTCCGGTCTGGCGAGCCTGGCCAAGAGCGCCTCCCGCTACTACGACTTCGACGGCCTGAAACTGATCATGATCGAGATGGGCAAGGGTTTCCTGCTCGTCTCCACGATCAGCGACGGCAGTTGCGTCGCCGTGCTCGCCGACGAGCGCTGCGACATCGGCCTCATCGGGTACGAGATCGCGGTGCTCGCCGAGCGGGCCGGTGGCCTGCTCACCCCGGGACTGATCTCGGAACTGCGGGAAACCCTGCTGAGCTGAGGCGACGCCGGGCGCCGCCCGGTGTCTTCCGTTCGTGCATCGCATCGTCGTTGCCAGCCGCGGTGGGAGGACGCGCGTGAGACACGAGGACGAGGACGCGCCTCGGCTACCCGACCCGAGAATGATCCCGGTCGCCCAACCGCCGGGATGGTTCGAGGAGGCGCCGCCGGCCAGTGAGCCGGACGACGAACCGGTAGCCGACGACGGAGTCTTCGTCCGCCCGTTCATCGTGACCAGGGGCAGGACCCGGCCGTTGCACGACGGCCTGCGGATCGAAACCCTGATCCGGGCCACGCCGGCCGCCCTGTCCGCGCCGCTGCGGTTCGAGCGCCGCCGGATCGTCGAGCTGGCACAGCAACCGGTGTCGCTGGCCGAGGTGGCGGCCAAGCTCGGCGTCCCCCTCGGTGTCGCGACGGTCCTGGTCGCGGACCTGTACGCCGGTCGGTACCTCACCCTGCACGAGCCCACCGAACTGCCGGTACACGTGATCGAGAGGATCAGGGATCTTGTCCGGGCTCTCTGAACTGGAAACGCCCACGGCCGCGAAGATCGTCATCAGCGGCGGCTTCGGCGTCGGCAAGACGACGTTCATCGGCGCGATCTCCGAGATCGAGCCGCTGGTCACCGAGGCCGCCATGACCGACCGGTCGTTCGGCGTGGACGACGCGACGCTGCTGGCCGACAAGACCACCACGACGGTGGCGCTCGACTTCGGCCGGATCACCCTGGACCGGTCGCTGATCCTCTACCTGTTCGGCACGCCCGGCCAGGAACGGTTCGACTTCCTGTGGGACGACCTGGCCAACGGCGCCCTCGGCGCGGTCATCATCGCCGACACCCGGCGCATCGAGGACTGCTACCCGGTGCTGGACTACTTCGAGGACCGGTCGACGCCGTTCATGGTGGCGGTCAACGACTTCGACGGCGCCGACCGGTTCGACCTGGACGAGGTGCGCGAGGCGCTGGGCGTCCACCAGGCGATCCCGGTGCTGCGGTGCGACGCCCGCGACCGCGATTCGGTCAAGGAGATCCTGGTGGCCCTGATCGAACAGGTGCTGCTGCAACGGGTCGCCTGAGCCGCGGACCGCGCTCAGCTGCTGGGCCGCATGTGGCCGGTGGTGGGCGGCGGGTGGCTGGCCGCTCCGTGGTCGGCGGTGCTCGTCGGTGGGCCGGGCGTCACCGGTGGGGTCGCGGCGGCCGTGCGTGAGGCGGTCGGCGTTGGTGTCGCTGTCGGGCTCGGTTCGGCCGTCGGTGACGCGGTGGGCTGGTCGGTGCTCGCCGGGCCGGCCGTCGCGCTCGGCGGGTTGTCCGAGGTCTGGCGCACCCCGTAGTCCTGCAACTGGTTGCCGTTGCCGGCGGGCACCGCGCCGTTCGGCGTCGTGGTGACGGCCGGCGGACCGAGCATGGCCGACGTGATCAAATCCACCGCACCCGCCTGCAGCTGCGTCTGCCGCGGCGGAGCCGGCGGCGCGGACGGCCTGGCACCGTCGAGTGCGGCAGCCACGTGCATCACCGGACCGTTGGGCATGATGCCGATGTGCGGCGCGATCCCCACCGACGCCGGTGGCGGCGCCGCCTCGTCCAGCGCCGGCGGCAGCGGCATGAACCGGGGCAGCAGCGACGTGAACAACCAGGTGGACGCCAGCACGGCCATGGCGATGCCGGCGCCAGCGACCATGAACCGCCGCCACCCGGTGAACGCCACCCGCAGCACGGGCACGCTCGGCCGCGACCGGAACTGCTTGCGGTTCTTCGCCAACCAGCTCGCCGCGGCCGCCCTGGCCGCGCGCCCGGACATGCCGTCGTGCTCGCGGATCGCCCAGAACCACGCGGCACAGTCCCCCGCGGCCGGCCGGCGTTCCGGTTCGCGTGCCGTCATCGCGGTCAGCAGTTCGGCGAGCACACCGGGAATGTGGTCCGGAATGCGGGGCTGGCGGTGCAGCCTGGTCAGCGCCGACTCGACCTTGCTCAGTCCCGGGTACTCCAGCTCACCGGTCAGGCACTCCAGCAGCACCAGGCCCAGCGAGTAGACGTCAGCGGACGACCCCACGTCGACGCCGAGGATCTGCTCCGGCGCCAGGTACGCGGCCGTGCCCATGATCTCGGTGGACCAGTCCGGCCGGGCCGCGTCCAGCAGCAGCGCGATGCCGAAGTCGGCCAGGTGCGGTGAGCCGTTGGCGTCCAGCACGATGTTGGACGGCTTGATGTCGCGGTGCACCACGCCGTTGCCGTGCGCGTGCGCCAGCGCGACGGACAGCCGGGCGCCGAGCAGCACCACGTCGTCGGTGGCCAGCGGACCGGACAGCAGCTTCTCCCGCAGGCTCTCGCCGTCCACCAGCTCCATCACCAGGTACGGCCGGTCGTCGTCGGCCACGCCCGCGTCGAAGATGCCGACCAGCCCGGCGTGCGACACCCGAGCCAGCGCCCGCGCCTCGGCGCCGAACCGGAACCGGGCGACCGCACCCTGACCCGGGTGGAACAGCTTGATGGCGACCTCGCGGTCCAGGCGCTCGTCGTGGGCGCGGTAGACGTCGGCGTTGGCGCCGTGACCCAGCACGGTAGTCAGGCGATAACGGTCCGCGACCACCCGGTCCGGCGAGCCGGCCAGGTCGGTCACGACGGTCAGAGCCGTCGTCTCAACCTCGTCGTCGTCCCGCATCAGCACCGTTCCTCTGTGGGTCCTCGGCGTTGATCCTGTAGCCGGGCCGCCGGTACGAAACACTCTATTGGGACTAACGCCCCCGCACCACTGCCCAGGAACACCAGCACCGCTGGGATGCGTCTACCGCCGTGCGGCGGGTTTCCCCCGCACCCCCACGTACACACTCGTGACGCCGCCGATCGCGACCAGCAGCCCGATGGCGAACCACACGTTGCTGCCGCTCATGAAGCTGCCGGAGATCGTCCCCAGGCCCTGGAGCACCCACAACAGGCCGACCAGGATCAGGACGACGCCGATCGCCACGTACACCCACGACGTAGTTTTCACCGTTGCCACTCCGCTCATCTCGACGCTGACACGAACGTGTGACCCGCGAGGTCCTGGACCTCGACGGACTGGACCTGGTCCGCGGAGACCAGCGCGGCGCCGTCCAGCGCCATGCCCTCGGTCAGCGCGTCCCGCGACGCGAGCCAGCTACCGGCCACCTCGGCCTGGCCCGCCTTCGACACCACCACCAGCCGGCACTTCTGCCCGACCGGCAGGCCGGCCACCCAGCCACTGACCCGCACCCAGCCGTCCGCCGGCAGCACGGTCACGGTGAGCAGCACGCCGTCCTTGGCCGCGTGCAGGTGCACCATGCTGGTGACCGGCTGTTCCGGCACGTCGGCGACCGGTGGTTCGGCCGACGGGTTGGTCGACTCGTTGGCCTCGGCGAGCACCAGCCCGCCGCCCAACGCGACCGCCACCGCGACGACGACACCGGCCGACGTGAGAATGCTCCTGGTGCGCAGGCCGGCCCGGCGTTCCCGGTGGACCTGGCGCAGCGTCCGCTGGAGCAACAGGTCACCGTGGGCCGGCGGCCCGTCCAGCAGGGATTCCGGCGGCACGTCGTCCAACGTGGCCTTGACCTCGGCGAATCCGGCCACCTGGCGACGGCAGTCGGCACAGTCGACGAGGTGGTCGGCGACCTCCCGCGTCTCGTCCTCGTTCAGCGCGTCCAGCACGTACGCGCCCAGCGAGTCAGCGGGATGGTGCCCTGCTGTCATCCAGGCACCCCCTTCAACTCCGCCCGTGGTGCTCCGAACGCCTCGCGCAGCGCACGCAGGGCGTGATAGGACCGAGACTTCACGGTACCTGGCGGAATGCCCAGAACGTCTGCTGTCTCCGTGACGCTGCGTCCCCGAAAATACAACTCCACCAAGACGTCACGGTGGTGCCCGGACAGCTGGTGCAGCGCCTCGATCACCACCATCGAGTTGACGACCGAGTCGGCGTGGTCCCTGGCCACCGGCGGCGTCACCGGCGACTCGGCCACCTCGACCGGCCGCACCGCCCTGGCCCTGGCCCGGTCGGTGACGATGTTGCGGGCGACGGTCAACAGCCAACCGCGGACCGATCCCTTGCCGTTGACCAGAACCTCCGGGTGCTGCCACGCCCGTACCAGGGTTTCCTGCACGATGTCCTCTGCCATGGCGCCGTCGCCGGTGAGACGGGTCGCGTAGGCCAGCAGCGCACGTCCGTGCTCCTCGTACACGCTCCTGACCAGCGCCTCGTCCGCGTCGGCTTGCCGCCTGCGTGACCGCAGGACCGCCATGCGGGACATCTCCTTCCCAATGTCCGAGACCCCCGTGCTGATATACGAAGAGCGAGACGAATTGGCTCTTTTTCCGTGACCCAGGACACAACTCGTGGTTCGCGCCGGTTTCCGCCCCTATCCGGTGAACCATGACAGTGTCGCGGAGCGTGTGCACCGCGAGGAGGTGGGATGCCGACCGACTCGGACGACCTGCCGCACGAGTTCTACCTCGAAGGCCCGGTCACCGGTGACGACGAGCTGCTGCGGCGCACGCTGGCCAAGGTGCGCCGGCAGTCGGCGCGGTCCGCCCGCTGGCGCCTCGCCCTGGTCGCGGCCGGCGTCCTGCTCGCCGGCATGATGCTCACCGGCGCCGGCATGGCCATCGGCCGGCTCACCGACCGGGTCGTCCCCCCGCCGGAGCGCCCCATCACCGCCGTCGACCAGCGAACCGGCGCCCGAATGCGGATCACCACCCGCAGCACGGAAGGCGGCACCTACCTCGACATCACCACCACCGGCCTACCGGTCGGCACCACGTGCCGGCTCACCGTGGTCGGCAGGGACGGCTCCCGCCAGAGCGGCGGCAGCTGGAAGGTCGCCCCGGACGCGGCCGACGACCCGGTCGACGTGATGGTGTGGCTGCCCCGGTCCCAGGTGGCGCAACTGGAGGTCACGACGAGTGTCGGAGCGGTCCTGATCGGCAAGGTCGATTAGCCCGCCCGGACGAACTCGTAACGCCTGCCCGCTACGGAATGACGCATTCAGTCGCCAAACGAAAACAGCCTTGCGCCAGGCAGTGGCTGCTCGCCCGGCGGCGCGATTGGACAGTCAGCGCCGCGCCGCACTGCCTGCCCGGCAACGCACTCGGTGGCCAGCGAGCCACGTTGCCTTCGGGCGGTCAGCGCTTGGTCGCGTTGCCGGTTCTGCGGCGGGATCTTGCTCGGTTGGCGGCTCTGGTGGCGGCTGCCTTGGCCGCTGCTGCCTTGCGGGCGGCTGCCTTCGCTCTGGCGAGTGCTCGGGCGGTCGCGGCCTGGTCGGCGGTGTCCTTCAGTGTCGTCACCAGGGTCGCGGCCGTGGCGTCCTGCTCGGCCGCCGTCGGCCGCACCACGTTCCCGGCCGCCACCCGCGACTCGACCAGTTCCCGCAGCGCCGCCTGGTATCCGTCCGAGTACCGGCCGGGCTGGAAGTCCTCGGACAGCCGCGACACGTCGGCCACGGCCGAGCGCAGTTCCTTCATCCGCACCGGCACGTCCTCGTCCAGGAACGGAAAGTCGGGCGCGCGCACCTCGTCCGGCCACAGCAACGTCGTCAGAATGATCACGTGGTCGCGTTCGCGGAGCATCGCCAGCGTCTCCCGCTGCCGCAGGGCAACGGTGACCACAGCCACCTTCCCGGTCTGCCGCAGCGCCTCACCGAGCAGCACGTACGGCTTGGCGCCGGCCGGTTCGGGGGCCAGATAGTAACTGCGGTTGTAGTACAGCGGGTCGATCTGCTCCAGCGGCGTGAAGGACCGCACCTCGACGGTGTGCGCCGTGGCGACCGGCAGGCCGGCCATGTCCTCCTGGGTGAGCACGACCACGTCACCGTCGGGCAGCTCCACTCCCCTGCCCAGTTCGGCGAACGGCACGTCGGCGCCGTCGATCTCGCACGTGCGCCGCAGCTTGATCCGGCCGCCGTCCGTGACGTGTAATTGGTGTAGACCAGTGCCGCGTTCCTCGGTCGCGCTGTACGCCTTGACCGGGATGGCGACGGGTCCGAACGTGATCGTGCCGTTCCACACGCTTCGCATGACCGCTCCGTAGGACCGAAACCAGCGCCGCGGGGAAGGTGACGCTTCCGACTCACCGCACATTACTGGGAGCCACCGACAATCTCAGCGGGCCACGATCCATCGCAGCGCCGATTCACCGTGACGGAGCACCGAGATGTGCCCGTCACCGTCCATCAGCCGCAGTTCCGCGGACGGCAGGTGCTCGCCCATCCACTCACTGTGCGAGCACGGCACCATCCGGTCGGCCGACCCGTGGATCAGCAGCACCGGCGCCACCACCTGCGGCAACGCGAAACCCCACGGCCGCACGACGCACATGTCGTCGTCGACCTGACCATCCAGTCCGCCCCGCATCGCCTGGCCCGCGATCCGGCCGATCCACGCCCACTCGCCGTCGAGGGCGGCGATGTCGGCGGCGGTGAACGGACCCGAGCCGCCCTCGGTCTCGGTGGTGAGCACCCGGCGCAACTCGTCCGCGCCCTCAAGGGCGGCGCGCAGCTCGGCCCGGCCGCCGGATGCCATGCCGGCGAAGAAGTCCAGGCCCTCGGCCGTGTACGGCGCCAGGCCGGCCAGGGTGGCGACGCTGCGCACACGGTCGGGCAGCAGGGCGGCACACGCCAGCGCGTGCGGGCTGCCGCCGGACGACCCCAGCACGGCGAACCGTTCCACGCCCCGCGCGTCCGCGACTCTGGCGACGTCCTCGGCGACCGACGCGACGGTGCGGCCCGGTTGTGCGGTCGACCGGCCGTAACCCGGCCGGTCGTGGGACAGCCAGCGGATGCCGAGGCGTTCGGCGGCCGGGAACAGCGGTTCCGGTGGGTCGCCGGTGTTCGGCGTGCCGTGGTGGTAGTAGACCGTGACGGTGGCGTCCTCGGGTCCGACGTCGTAGGCGTGCAGCGTGCGGCCGTCGGGCAGTTGGAGATCCGTCTCCATGCCGTCAGATCTTGGCGTCAGGTCCGGCGGACGCGGCCAGGATGTCCAGCACCGGACGGCCCTGCGCGAGCGCGCCGGCGGCGTGCCCGGTGGCGGTGGCTGCGACGGCGAGCACCTCGGCGAGCGCGGCCACGTCGTGCGACGCGACGGTGGCCAGGGCGCCGTCGCGGTGCCGGTCGTTGACGTGGTTGGCCAGCCTGGCCAGTGCGGCGGCGACGTACCGCTGCCCCGCGACGAGTTGGTCGACGACGGCGGCGAGTTCGGCGAGGTCCTCGACGGCGGGCGCGGCACCGGCCCGTCCGGCAACGGTGTCACCAGCCAGTTCGGCCGCGCTGGCGGTCAGATGTGCCGCGGCGACGCTGGCCGGCAGCGTGGGCAGTGACACGGTCGGCTCGTCGTCCCGCCCGGAGAGCCCCGCCATCCCGATCACCGTCCTTTCCACCGGTGCGCCATCCTGCCACTGTGTGGCCACCCGCACCGGGTGACGCGCCGGGCGGACCGGCCGGCGCGGTGGACGGTCACGGCGCGGTGCGGCCCTTCCACGCGCCTCCCCTGCCGCGCCAGTGCCGCCACGCCGAGTCGACCGTCATTCCCGCGTACAGCAAGGCGATCACCGGCAGCGCGGGCGCCCACCACGGCGTGAGCCGGTAGGCGCGCAGCATCGGCAGGTAGCTGCCGGCCATCAGGAGCCACCCGGCCAGGCCGAACAGCAGCGGCAACGGTTGGCGGGCCAGCAGGCCGGCGACGGTCGCCACCGGCGGCACCGCGTACAGGATCGCCAGCCCGGCGACCGTGCCGGCCAGCAGTGCCGGCGAGTAGCGCAGTTGCGTGTAGGCGCTGCGGGCCACCATGTGCCACAGGTCGGCCAGCCGGGGATACCGGCGCAGGCTGGCCACCTCGGTGCTCAGGCCGAGCCAGATCCGGCCGCTGCCAGCGTTTTTCACCAGCCGCGCCAGGGCGACGTCGTCGATCAGCGCACTACAGATCCGTTGCAGCCCACCGGCCTTGGCCAGCACCTCCCGTCGCACCAGCACGCAGCCGCCGGCCGCGGCGGCGGTGCGGCCCGGCCGGTTGATCCTGGCGAACGGGTAGAGCTGGGCGAAGAAGTAGACGAACGCGGGCACGATCGCGCGTTCCCAACCGGTGTCGGTGCGCAGCCTGGCCATCAGCGACACCAGGTCGCGGCCGGTTTCGGCGGCGCGGACCAGCGCGCGGACGCTGCCTGGCGGGTGGCGGATGTCGGCGTCGGTGAACAGCAGGTAGTCGGGGTCGCCGGCCGCGTCGACACCGGTATTCATCGCCGCGACCTTGCCGGTCCAGCCCGGTGGTGGACCATGGCCGGTGACGACGGTCAGGTTGCCTGGTGTCGCACGGGCCACGGCACCGGTGCCGTCGGTGCTGGCGTCGTCGACGAGGACGACGCGAAAGTCGCCCGGGTAGTCCTGGCTCAACAGTGCGGGAAGCGTGTCGGGCAGGATCGCGGCCTCGTCCCTGGCCGGCACGACGGCGACGACCGACGGCCACACAACGGGGTCCCCAGCGGCCGGCAACCGCTGCCGGAACAGCCAGAAACCGCCGTGCGCGAGGACGAGGTAGAGCCACGCCAGCAGCGCGAGACCGGCGAGCAGCACCAGCACCATGCGCAGATCATGCCGTCACCGGCGAACCTCCCCCAACGCCACCGGACGGTGCTCGCGCCGGGACAACTCGCACGCCTCCGCGACGTAGAACGCGGCCAGGGCATCGGAGACCGTGCACGGGCTGGGCACCCGGCCGGCCGCCACGTCCACGAAGACGGCCAGCTCCGCCTGGTACGCCGCGCGGAACCGCTCCAGGAAACCCGGGCACGGCGGGCCGGCCGGCCAGGTCACCCCCGGCTCGGCGGACCGCAACGGCACCCGGTCGTCCAGTCCGGCCACCACATCGCCGAGCGAGCCCAGCACCTCCAGCCGCACGTCGTACCCGGCGGCGTTGTACCGGGTGCCGGACACCAGGCCGAGTGTGCCGTCGTCGAGAGTCAGCAGCGCCGCCGCGGTGTCCACGTCGCCCGCCGCGCGGAAGAAGTCGGCGCCCCGGTTGGCGCCCACGGCGTACACCTCGGCCACCTCACGTCCGGTGACCCATCGAATGGCGTCGAAGTCGTGCACGCCGCAGTCGCGGAAGAACCCGCCGGACGTCGGAACGTACGCGGCCGGCGGTGGGGCGGGGTCCATCGTGGTGGCGCGGACCGTGTGCACCCAACCGAGTTCGCCGCGCCGGACCGCCTCCCGCGCCGCCGTGTAGCCGGCGTCGAACCGGCGCTGGAAGCCGATCTGCACCGGCACCGTCGACCCGGCCAGCGAGGAGATCACCGCCAGTGTCCCGGTGAGATCGGCCGCGACCGGTTTCTCGCAGAACACCGGCACGCCGGCCGACACCGCGCGCAGGATCAGCTCGGGATGCGCCGCCGTGGCCGCCGCGATCACCACACCGTCCAGGCCCGCGGCGAACAATGATTCGGTGTCCGGCGCACACGCGATCTCCAGGGAGGCGGCGAGTGCGCGGGCGCGGGCCTGGTCGGTGTCGGTGACGACGAGCGAGTCGACCTCCGGTAACGCGCACAGCGTCGCCGCGTGGTGGGCGCCGATGCGTCCGGTGCCGACGAGCCCGAGCCTCACAGTGACCTCCGTAGCGACTAGCGACTGGCCAGGACGAACTCGAACGAGTACACCGATGCGCGGTACACGTGGTCGCCGTACTCCACGACCCGGCCGGTGTCGTCGTAGGCGGTGCGGCGCATGGTGAGCAGCGGAGCGCCGCGCGGTTCGGTGAGCAGGCGGGCCTCGGCGGCGGTGGCCGAACGGGCGCCGATCACCTGGGACGCCAGGTGCAGCCGGATGCCGGCGGTCCGCATGGACCGGTAGAGACCGTTGGCGCGCATGGTTTCCTCGGTCAGCGGCACGATTCCGGCCGGCAGGTGGTTGCGCAGCAGCGCGAGCGGTTCGCCGTCGGCGTGCCGCAGCCGTTCCATGACCACCACGGGACTGCCCGCCGCGACGCCCAGCACGCGCGCCACGGTGTCCGACGCCGGCACCTCGTCCAGCCGCAGCACCTCGGTCGTCGGGTGCCGGCCCTCCCGGGCGAGATCGTCGTACAGGCTGGTCAACTCGATCGGCCGGCGCACCGCCCGGTGCACGACCTGGGTGCCGATGCCCCGCTTGCGCACCAGCAGGCCACGGTCCACCAGGTACTGGATGGCCCGCCGCATCGTCGGCCGGGACAGGCCGAGACTGCCGGCGAGCGCGATCTCGTTCTCCAGCCGGTCGCCGGGCACCAGGTCGCCGGCTTCGATGGCGCGCTCCAGCACCTGCGCGACCTGGTAGTACAGCGGCACCGGACTGCTCCGGTCGACCGTGATCGACGCTGGTGAGAAGGCCACCGTTCCTCCTCCTTGCTCATGACAGTATGTCAGGACAAACTGGTCGGCACACGCAAGGAGGGCGGACGATGCTGACCGACCGGGTGGCTGGCGCGCCGATCTCGTGGGGCGTGTGCGAGGTGCCCGGGTGGGGACATCAGCTCGGCCCGGACCGCGTGCTGCGGGAGATGCGGGACGCCGGACTGGCGGCCACCGAGTTCGGGCCGGACGGCTTCCTGCCGGCCGAACCCGACCGGAGGGCAACGCTCCTCGCCGAGTACGGGTTGGCCGCGGTCGGCGGGTTCGTGCCCGTGGTGCTGCACGATCCCGACCACGACCCGGTCGCCGAGGTCACCGACGCGCTGGCCGGGTTCACCGCCGCGGGCGCCACCACCCTGGTCCTCGCCGCGGACACCGGCGCCACCGGCTACGACCAGCGGGTCGAACTGGACGACGCCGCGTGGCGGCGGCTGCTGGCCGGCCTGGACCGGATCCGGGACGTGGCGGGCGAACGCGGTGTCACCGCGACCCTCCACCCGCACGTCGGGACCGTCGTCGAACGAGCGGACGACGTGGCCCGCGTGCTGTCCGGTTCGACGATCCCGTTGTGCCTGGACACCGGTCACCTGATGGTCGGCGGCACCGACCCGGCCGAGTTGGCGAAGCAGGTGCCGGACCGCATCGCGCACACCCATCTCAAGGACGTGGACGCCGAACTGGCCGACCGGGTGCGCGGCGGCGACATCGCCTACTCGGCGGCCGTCGCCGAGGGCATGTACCGGCCGCTGGGCGCGGGCGACGCGGGCATCGCGGCGATCATCGGGTCGCTGGAGGCGGCGGGCTACACCGGGTGGTACGTGCTGGAGCAGGACACCGTGCTGGCCGAGGCACCGCGGGACGGTGCCGGTCCGCTGGCCGACGTCCTGGCCAGCCTGGCGTTCGTGGCCGCGCTATGACCGAGCTTGCGAGGTCATCAGACAGCACAGTCCCCTCGGTCAGGGCCGTGCCGAGCGCCAGCGAGGTGCGGTCGTGACCGGGTTCGACGTGCTCACCATGGGCCGGATCGGCGTGGACGTCTATCCGTTGCAGACCGGTGTGTCGCTGCGCGATGTCACCACGTTCGGCAAGTACCTGGGCGGCAGCGCCACGAACGTCGCGGTGGCGGCGGCCCGCTACAGCAGGCACAGCGCGGTGATCACCAGGACCGGCGCCGACCCGTTCGGCGAGTTCCTGCACGACGCGCTGCGCTCGTTCGGTGTGGACGACCGGTACGTCACGGCCGTGCCGCACCTGCCCACGCCGGTGACGTTCTGCGAGATCTTCCCGCCGGACCACTTCCCCATCTACTTCTACCGCCAGCCCAAGGCACCGGACCTGGAGATCGCCGTCGACGAACTGGACCTGGCGGCGGTCCGGGACGCCGGCGTGTTCTGGATGACCGGCACCGGGCTGTGCGCCGAACCGAGCCGGACCGCGACCCTGGCGGCGCTGCGGGCCAGGGCGCGCAACGGGATCACCGTGTTCGACCTGGACTACCGCGCGGTGTTCTGGCCGTCCCGGGAACAGGCCCGCCGGTGCTACGCCGAGGCGTTGCCGCACGTCACGGTCGCGGTCGGCAACCTGGACGAGTGCGACACCGCCGTCGGCGAGACCGAGCCGGTGCGGGCGGCGGCAGCACTGCACGAGCACGGCGTGGCACTGGCCGTGGTGAAGCAGGGACCGAAGGGCGTGCTGGCCAGCCGGGACGGGCGGATCGTCGAGGTGCCGCCGCTGGACGTCGAGGTGGTGAACGGGATCGGCGCCGGTGACGCCTTCGGCGGTGCGCTGTGCCACGGGCTGCTGGCCGGGTGGCCGCTGGAGCGGACGCTGCGGTTCGCCAACGCGGCCGGCGCGCTGGTGACGACCCGGTTGGCCTGCGCCGACGCGATGCCCGACGCGGCCGAGGTCACCGCGCTGCTGGAGACCGGTCATGCCTGAGACGGTCACGAACCGGGCCGGGGCCGGCGGGCTCACGCCTGATGCGATGATCAGCGGAAGCTGGCGCGCCGCGCCCGGCCGTCAGCCTGTGCCAAGCCGGAGGATGACAATGGTGGGCAAGAAGAAACTCCTGGTCGGGCTGCTGGTGGTGCCGTTGCTGGTGCTGTCGGCCTGTACCAGTTCCAATAACAACAACAGCAACGCCAACTCCGGGTCGACGGCGGCGTCCGGCGGCAAGGCGGCGTGCTCCTACAAGTTCGCCGTGATCACCCACGGCGACAACGGGAACTTCTGGAGCGTCGTCTACAAGGGAGCGAAGGACGCGGCGGCCGATCTGGGCTGCAAGCTGACCGAGGTCTACGGTTCGCAGCAGCAGGGCCAGGCCGAGCCGGACGACAACGCGGAGAACCAGCAGATCCAGAACGCCATCAACGCCCATGTGGACGGCATCGCGGTGTCCGACCACAACCCGTCGGCGATGAACGCGACGCTCGCCCAGGCCAGCCGGGCCGGCATCCCGGTGGTGCTGCTCAACGCCGGCTGCGACGACCAGGACATCGCGGCGTCCAGGGCGATCACGTGTGTCGGCCAGCCGGAGAGCCTGGCCGGGCAGAAGGCGGGCCAGCGCTTCCAGCGGGAGGGCGCGACCAACGTGCTGTGCGTGATCCACCAGTCCGGGCAGAACCTGCTGGACCGCTGCAACGGCATCGCGCAGGGACTCGGCGTCGGCAACACCTGCAAGACCGGCAACGCGCCGGCCAGTGGCCCGGCGTGCACCGAACTGATCCTGTCCACGCCGAACGCGGCGTCCAACCCGCAGCAGGCGATCGGCCAGGTCAGCGCCTACCTGCAGGGCCACCCCGGGATCAACGCGGTGATGACGCTGAACAACGCCATCGGCCAGGCACTGGTGGTGGCGAAGCCGGGGCACGTGCTGATCGCCACGTTCGACCTGGACTCCGACGTGCAGAACGACCTGGAGGCCAGCCCGCAGAAGATGGACTTCGCGGTGGACCAGCAGCAGTACCTGCAGGGCTACCTGCCGATCGAGTTCCTGTACCTGTACAAGAAGCACGAGGGCAACTCGGTCGGCGGCGGCACCACGGTGGCCAGCGGGCCGCTGCTGGTGGACAGCACCAACATCAAGAAGGTGGCGGCGGCGATCGCGGCGGGCGACGACTGACATGACCGCCCAACCGACACCGGTCGCGGCGAGCGTGCCGCCGGCAGGACCTGACGAGCGGCTGGCCGCGACCAGTTGGCTCACCAGGGCCCTGCGGCGGCCCGCGCTCGGCGCGCTGCTGGGTGCCGTCGTGGTGTTCGTCGTGTTCACGCTGACCGACCAGCAGCACCTGTGGCTGACGCAGACCGGCTTCGAGTCGTGGGCACAGCAGGCGTCGTTCTACGGGATCGTGGCGGTGCCGGTGGGCCTGCTGATGATCGGTGGCGAGTTCGACCTGTCCACCGGCGGCATGACGGGGTTCACCGCGATCATCGCGGCCCTGCTGGTCGGCCGGGCGCACTGGAACGCCTGGGCGGCCATCGTGGTGACGTTCGCGGTGGCCGGGCTGATCGGCCTGGTCAACGGCTACGTGGTGGTGAAGTCGAAGCTGCCCAGCTTCATCGTGACGCTGGCGACCTACTTCGTGGTGCGCGGCCTGAGCATCGGCGGGGTACTGCTGGTCAATCACGGCAGCACGAACGTCGGCATCGGCGGCACCGACCATTCCGGCCTGGACAGCGCGAAGGCGGTGTTCGGCAGCACGTTCGCCGGCAATCCGGGCCTGGCCAACGGTTATGCGACGGAGATCCTGTGGTTCGTCGCGGTGACGCTGGTCGCGGTGTGGGTGCTGGCGCGGACCACGTTCGGCAACTGGGTGTTCGCGGCCGGCGGTGACCAGGTCGCGGCCCGCAACGTGGGCGTGCCGGTGGCACGGACCAAGGTGTCGCTGTTCGTGGCCACGTCGATGGCGGCGGCGCTGGTCGGTGTCATCACGTTCACGCAGACCTCGAACGCGGTGTCCGAACAGGGCGTGGGCAACGAGTTCTACTTCATCATCGCCGCCGTCGCCGGCGGCTGCCTGCTCACCGGCGGCTACGGTTCGGTGGTCGGGGCGGCGCTGGGCGCGTGCATCATCGGCATGGCGTTCCAGGGCGTCATCTACTCCGGCTGGGACAGTTCGTGGGACTTCACGTTCGTCGGCGGGATCCTGTTCCTGGCCGTCGGCGTGAACGCGTTCATCTACCGGCGGGCGACGAGGGCACGACGATGACCGACACCACGGCACTGCTGGAAGTGCGGCACATCAGCAAGTTCTTCGGCAGCGTCAACGCGCTGCGGGACGTCTCGCTGACCGTGCGGGCCGGGCGGGTGACGTGCGTGCTCGGCGACAACGGCGCCGGCAAGTCCACGCTCATCAAGATCCTGTCCGGGGTCTTCCCGCCGGACGAGGGCGAGTTCCTGATCGACGGCGAGCCGGCCCGGTTCACCAGCCCCAGGGACGCGCGGGCGGCCGGCATCTCCACGGTGTTCCAGGACCTGGCGATGGTGCCGCTGATGTCGGTGTGGCGGAACTTCTTCCTCGGGTCCGAGCCGACGAGGGGGTGGGGTCCGTTCCGCCGGTTCGACGTGGCCACGGCCCGCGAGCGCACCAGGACCGAACTGGGCGCGATGGGCATCGACGTGCGCGACCCGGACCAGGCGGTGGGCACGCTGTCCGGTGGTGAGCGGCAGTCGGTGGCCATCGCCCGCGCGATCCACTTCGGTGCCCGGGTGCTCATCCTGGACGAGCCCACGTCGGCGTTGGGCGTCAAGCAGGCCGGTCTGGTGCTGCACCGGATCGTGCAGGCCAGAGACCTGGGGCTGGGCGTCATCTTCATCACCCACAACCCGCACCACGCCTACCCGGTGGGTGACCGGTTCGTCGTGCTCAAGCGCGGTCGCAGCCTGGGCGACCACGCGAAGCCGGAGATCGAGCGGGACGAACTGGTCCGGCTGATGGCCGGCGGCGCGGAACTGGACGAACTCGCCCACGAGCTGGAACGCCCGCCGCCGGACGTGGCCGACTATCCGGTGGACACGCCGTGACCACGGTGACCCCGGAGTCGGCCGGCTGGCGGTACAGCGGGCTGACCGTGGTGGAACTGGCTCCCGGTGGCGTGCACGAGTGGGACACCGGCCAGGACGAGGTCCTGGTGCTGCCGCTGTCCGGCGGCTGCGTCGTGTCCTGTGTGGACGTCGATTTCCGGTTGGCCGGCCGGCCGGACGTCTTCCACGGGCCGGCCGATTTCGCCTACCTGCCAACGGAAACCCATGCCCGGATCGAGTCGGCGGGCGGTGGCCGGTTCGCGCTGCCGTCGGCTCGGGCGCAGCGCCGGCTGCCCGCTCGTCACCACCCGGCGGACGGTGTGCCGGTCGAGTTGCGCGGCACCGGCCACGCCAGCCGCGAGGTGCACAACCTGTGCACGCCGGAAACCTTCGACGCGGACCGGCTGATGGTCGTCGAAGTGCTCACGCCGGGCGGCAACTGGTCGTCCTATCCCCCGCACAAGCACGACGAGCACACCGACCGGGAACGGCCGCTGGAGGAGATCTACTACTTCGAGATCGCCGGCGGCGGCATGGGCTACCAGCGGGTGTACGGCGGCGGCATGGACGTGCTCACCGAGGTCCGCACCGGTGACGTGGTGCTGATCCCGCACGGCTACCACGGCCCGTCGATGGCGCCGCCCGGCTACCACATGTACTACCTGAACGTGATGGCCGGCCCGGTGCGCGAATGGCTGTTCACCGACGACCCGGCGCACGCCTGGATCCGCGACACCTGGGCCGGCGAACCGGTCGACCCGAGGCTGCCGCTGCGGCGGAGCGGCTGATGCGGCTGACCACGGCACAGGCACTGGTCCGCTGGCTGGTGGCGCAGCGCACGGAACTGCTGGACGGCACCGAGGCACCGCTGTTCCCGGTGGCGTTCGCCATCTTCGGCCACGGCAACGTGCTCGGACTCGGCTCCGCGCTCGCCGACCACGCGGGCGAACTGCCGGTGTGGCGCGGGCAGAACGAGCAGGGCATGGCGCTGGCCGCGATCGGCTACGCCAAGGCCACCCACCGCAGGCAGGTCGGCGTCGTCACCACGTCGATCGGTCCGGGTGCGCTGAACACGGTCACCGCGGCCGGTGTCGCGCACGCCAACCGGCTGCCGCTGCTCCTGCTGCCCGGCGACACGTTCGCCGGCCGCGCCCCCGATCCGGTGTTGCAGCAGGTGGAGCACTTCGGCGATCCCGGTGGCACGGTCAACGACTCGTTCCGCCCGGTGAGCCGCTACTTCGACCGGATCACCCGGCCCGAGCAGCTGCTCAGCACGCTGCCCCAAGTCGCCCGGGTGCTCACGGACCCGGCCGACACGGGCCCGGTGGTGCTCGCGCTGCCGCAGGACGTGCAGGCCGAGGAGTTCGACTTCCCCGAGGAGATGTTCGCGGTCCGGGTCCACCGGGTCCCGCGCGCACGGCCAGACCGCAGCGCGCTCGACGAGGCGGCGCAGATCGTCCGCGCGGCGGAGCGGCCACTCCTGGTCCTCGGCGGCGGCGTCAGGTACTCCGGCGCGGCTGCGGAGGCGATCGCCTTCGCCGAGACCCATGGGGTCCCGGTTGTGGAGACCGTGGCGGGCCGGACGCTCGTGCCGCACGACCACCGGCTGTACGGCGGCGCGCTCGGCATCATCGGGATGACCTCGGCGAACACCCTGGCCGCGGAGGCCGACGTGGTCCTCGCGGTCGGCACCCGGCTGCAGGACTTCACGACCGCGTCGTGGACCGGGTTCGCGCGCGGCGTACGGCTGGTCACGGTGAACGCCGCGCGG
>DATEPR010000614.1:0-8642 GCA_035273045.1 Pseudonocardiaceae bacterium
GATGCTGCTGTTCGGCGCGGCCTCGCTGGGCTGCGCCGTCGCGCCCGTCACCGGCGTGCTGATCGCCGCACGGGCCGTGCAGGGGATCGGCGCCGCCCTGCTGCTGCCCGGCACCCTGGCCATCATCAGCCGCGCCTCTCCCGAACCGGGCGAGCAGGCGAAGGCGATCGGCGTCTGGGCCGGTGTCGGCAGCGTGGCGCTGCCCGCCGGACCGCTGCTGGGCGGGCTGCTGGTGGACGGGCTCGGTTGGCGGTGGGTGTTCGCGATCAACGTGCCCATCGTGGTGATCGCCGGCCTGGCGACGCGGCGGCTGGTGCGCGACGACGCCGGCCGCGGTGACCGCAGGCTGGATCCGCCGGGCACCGTTCTGGTGGTGATCGGGTTGGCGGCCGCGACGTTCACCATCATCCAGTCCGGCCACGCCGGGGTCGGTGCCGCGGTCGTCGTCGGTGCCGTCGTCGCCGTGGCCGCGTTCGCCGGCCTGGTCGCCGCCGAGCGGCGGGCTGCCGAACCGCTGCTGCCACCGGAGTTGTTGCGCCGGCCGGCCTTCGCGACCGCCAACGCCGTGGCCGGCTGCATGAACCTGGGCAGCCTCGGTCTGGTGTTCCTGCTCACGCTGTTCCTGCAGACGGTGCAGCACCGGCCGGCGGTGCTGGCCGGACTGGCGGTGTTGCCGCTGTTCCTGCCGTTGACGCTGCTGGCGCCCGTCGCGGGCCGGATCGCCGGCCGGGTCGGACCGAAACCGGTGATGATCGCCGGGCTGGTGCTGGCCGCCGTGGGTGTTGCCCTGTTGTCCACATGGGACTCGCACAGTTCCTATGTCGACCTGCTACCGGCGATGTTGTGCTGGGGC
This sequence comes from Pseudonocardiaceae bacterium, assembly GCA_035273045.1. Classification (GTDB taxonomy): domain Bacteria; phylum Actinomycetota; class Actinomycetes; order Mycobacteriales; family Pseudonocardiaceae; genus DATEPR01. Next base: position 854 of record DATEPR010000614.1, read on the forward strand.
GTCGGGCTCGCCGTGCTCACGCCGGCCGTGGTGGCCGCCGCGATCGCGGCCGCACCGCCCGACCGGTCCGGGCTGGCGTCCGGAGTGAACAACACCGCCCGGCAGGCCGGCGGCGCGATCGGCATCGCGGTCTACGGCGCCGTCGCCGGACCACCCGATGGCGGCCACTTCCTCACCGGCCTGCACGTCATGGGCCTGAGTACCGCCGCCCTGTTTCTGGTCGCCTCGTGCGTTGTAATATTCTCCAATGAGTGAGGTATCGTTCAACGTATGAGAGCTTGGCACGGCGTGCACAAGGCGCTGGCCGACCCGCTGCGCATCCAGATCGTCGAACTGCTGTGGGAGACACCCCGGTCGGCGCGGGAGCTGGCGGACCGGCTGGGCATGCCGGCCGACCGGCTGTACTACCACCTGGGCCAGTTGGAGCGGGCGGCGCTGGTCGAGGTGGTCGAGTACCGGCGGCTGTCCCGGGGCAAGGTGGAGCGGGTGTACGCCCCGGCCGCCGTCGAGCCACCCGGAGACGCCGCCGACCCGGCGGAAGTCGCGGCGTTCCTCGGGACCGTCCTGGAGGCCACCCGCGCGGACGTCACCACCGCGTTCCAGGCCAAACAGGACGGTCGACGCCGGGAAGTGGACCTGCACCGCAGCACGGTGCGGTTGACCGAACAGGCGCTGGCCGAGTTGCGCGGCCGGATCGGCGACCTCGTCCGCTCCTACACCGAGTCATCGTGCCGCGAGGCCGGAAGCGGCGCCGTCTGGACCCGCCTCGTGGTGGCCGTGGTCGATCTCCAGGACCGCCAGCCCGCCCCACCAGGAAAGGAGACGTCAGCATGACCGAACCGGAGGCAACCGGTGATGTCCGCGCCTCGGACGCCGAACGCGCACGGATCGCCACGCTGCTGGAGGAGCACCACGCGGCCGGCCGGTTGACGGTGGCCGAACTCGACGAGCGGGTCGCCGCCGCCTACGCGGCGCGCACCCGCGACGATCTGGCCACGCTCCTCGCCGACCTGCCCACGGAGCCGGACCCGGAGCCGGTCGAACCGCTCGACCCGCGGCGGCTGTTGCTGCTGTGCTGGGTGTGCCCGCCCGCCGGCCTGGTGTACTGGTTGACCCACCGCCGCGCTCGCACGACTGTTTGACGCCCTAATAGGCCCGGCCGAAGATGACCCGCCGGCCGTACGCCGAGGGCAGTCCGCAGCGGACGCAGGAACCCGAGCCGTCCGCGGCGTCGGCGGGGACGCAGCGCGGTGTGGCGGCGGTGTCGGCCTTGATCTCGTCCTCGCACTCGCCGCGGCCGCAGTGCCAGGCGCGCGCCCAGCCACGCCCGACCTGCGAGGCGAAATCGTCCCAGCCGTCCACCGTGGCGGTGTGGTCGTCGCGGAACTTCTCGGCACGCCGGAACAGAAATCGCTGGAAGTCGTCCAGGATGCCGGGCAGCAGGTCGGGCGCACGGGCGATCGGGACTCGCTCCTTGCCACCCGGGCCTTCGTCGGTGGGCAGCCGGCGCGCCAGCGTGACGACCTCGCCGTCCAGGTCGCGCGGGCCGAGCTCCAGCCGAACCGGGACCCCGCGCATCTCCCAGTCGTTGAACTTGAATCCCGGCGACAGGGTCGGCCGGTCGTCCACGTGCACCCGCAGCCTGGCCTCGCGCAGCCGACCGGCCAGGTCGCGGGCTGCCGCGGTCGTGCGGTGGACGGCCTCGTCCCGCCCGATCGGCACGATCACCACCTGGTGCGGCGCCAGCCGCGGCGGCAGCACCAGGCCCTTGTCGTCGCCGTGCGTCATGATCACGCCGCCGACCATGCGGGTGCTCATGCCCCACGAGGTGGTGTGGGTGAGTTGGAGCTGGCCGGACTCGTCCTGGTACTGGATCTCGAACGCCTTCGCGAAGTTCGTGCCGAGGTAGTGCGACGTGCCGGCCTGCAGCGCCCGGCCGTCGCGCATCATGCCCTCGACCGTGTAGGTGCGCACGGCGCCCGCGAACCGTTCCCCCGGCGTCTTCTCGCCCGCCACGACGGGCATCGCCGCCACCTCCCGCGCCACCGCCGCGTAGGTGTCCAGCGCCCACATGGTCTCGCGCATCGCGTCGGTCTCGTCGACGTGTGCGGTGTGCCCCTCCTGCCACAGAAACTCGGTGGTGCGCAGGAACAACCGCGGGCGCATCTCCCATCGCACCACGTTCGCCCACTGGTTGAGCAACAGCGGCAGGTCGCGATGCGAGTCGATCCAGCGCGCCATGTACTCGCCGAACACCGTCTCGGAGGTGGGGCGGATGGCCAGCGGCTCCTCAAGGTCCTTGCCGCCCGCGTGGGTCACCACGGCCAACTCGGGGGAGAAACCCTCGACGTGCTCGGCCTCGCGCTGGAAGTAGGACTGCGGAATGAGCGAGGGAAAGGCGACGTTCCCGTGGCCCGCCGCGGTGATCCGGGCGTTGAGATCGGCCTGGATGGACTCCCAGATCCGGTACCCGTACGGCCGGATGACCATGGTGCCGCGCACCGGACCGCGCTCGACCAACTCGGCCCGCACGACGACCTCGTTGTACCAGGCGGAGAAGTCCTCCGACAGCGGCGTCACGCCCTTCTCGCTCATGGGGGCGAGGATAGCCAGTCGCCCCTGAGCGAGCCGTCACCAGTACGTGACGGACGGCCGTACCTCGACCGCGCCACCCATTCGCGCCTGCGGCACCCGAGCGGCGATGGCGACCGCGGCCTCCAGGTTCTCGGCCTCGACGATCAGGAAGCCGCCCACCGCGCTCTTGGCGTCCAGGTACGGCCCCTCGGTGGTCACGGCCGAGCCGTTCGCCACGCGGACGGTGGTCGCGTTCTCCGGCAGGCCCAGCGGGGGACAGCCGGTCACGTTCGGCATGTCGTTGAGAGCGGCGTAGTCGGCGTAGGCCGCGGTCTTCTCCGCATCGGAGACCGGTTCCTCGGTGCCGTTGTAGATGACCAGCACGAACTGCATCCTGTCCTCCATCACGTGGTCGGGCACTCACACCCACGACTATGACGATCGCCGGGAGGGCGGTGTGACAGTGGCGTGTGTGCCGGGGTCGCCGCACGGGTAGCCACCCACGTGCCCGCACAGCGGACGATCGAACGGACGGTGCTCTCGCCGGCACTGGTCGCGGTGTGCCTGGGGTACTTCATGGTGATCCTGGACAGCACCGTCGTGAACGTGGCACTGCCGGCGTTGCGGGTGGATCTGCACGCTGACGTGAGCGGACTGCAGTGGGTGGTGGACAGTTACCTGCTGGTGCTGGCGGCCGGGCTGCTGTCCGCCGGTGCGCTGGCCGACCGGTGGGGCGCCCGCCGGGTGTTCCAGGTCGGGCTGGGTGTGTTCGTGGTGGCGTCGGCCGGGTGCGGTTTGGCGCCGGCGCTGGACGTGCTGCTCGCCGCGCGGGTGGTGCAGGGGGTGGGCGCGGCGCTGGCGGTGCCCGCGTCCCTGGCGCTGCTGCGGACCGCGTACACCGACTCCGGTGCCCGGGCGCGGGCGGTCGGCATCTGGGGCGGGATCGCCGGCCTGGCCGCGGCCGCCGGGCCGATCCTCGGTGGCGTGCTGGTCAGCACCGTCAGTTGGCGGCTGGTGTTCTTCGTCAACCTGCCGGTCGGGCTGGCGGCGATGGTGCTGACCGCGCGGTTCGTGCCCGCCCCCGCTGGCCGGCCGCGCAGCCTGGACCTGGGTGGACAGTGCACCGCGGTGCTCGCCCTGGTCGCGCTGTCGGTGGCGCTGATCGACGCCGGCCGTGGCGGGCTGACCGGCACCGTGGTGGCGGCGGGGATCGTGTTCCTGCTGGCGGCGGCCGCGTTCGTGGTGATCGAGCGGCGCGTCAGCACGCCCATGCTGCCGCTGGACCTGTTCACCCACCGGATGCTCAGTGCCGGCACTCTGGTCGGGCTGCTGATCAACCTGGGGTTCTACGGCGAACTGTTCGTCATCAACCTGTACTTCCAACAGGTCCGGCACTACTCCGCGCTGCTGGCCGGGCTGGCGTTGCTGCCGCAGATGGGCGTGGTCGCGGCCGGATCGGCGGTGTCCGGCCGGTTCACCGCCCATGCCGGCGGACCGCGCCCGACCATGCTGATCGGCCTGCTGGCCGGCGGCGCCGGGCTACTGGGCCTGGTGCCCACCACCGCCCAGACGCCCTACGTGGTCCTGGTGGGACCGCTGGTCGCGGCCGGGTTCGGCATGTCGTTCACGATGCCCGCCGCCACCACGGCGGTGACCGACGCCGCGCCGCACGAGCACTCCGGCCTGGCGTCCGGTGTGGTCAACGCGGCCCGCCAGGCGGGCAGCGTGATCGGCGTGGCCCTGCTGGGCGCGTTGGTCAGCCGCCAGGCGGACATGGTCTCCGGCCTGCACGCCGCGCTGGTCGCCGCCGGCCTGGCCTTCCTGGCCGGCTTCGTCATCGTCGCCTGCGTGCGACCCCGGCACGAATAGGAACGGTCAGGCGGGTTCGGTGCCGGGAAAGTGGCGCGGCGGATTGTCCAACGGCTGGGTCAACCGCCACGGGTTGCCGAACGGGTCACGGAACGCCGCGTCGACGCCGTAGAACCGTTCCGTCGGCTCCTCGGTGAACTCCACGCCCCGGTCCCGGAGTTCCTGGTAGGTGGCACGGCAGTCCTTCGTGGCGAGGATGCCGCCACCCAACTGGCCCTTGGCGACCAACTGCTTGATCTGCTCGGCGGAGTCGGCGTCCAGGGCCGGCGGTCCCGGCACGCCGAGCATGATCTCCAGGTCCGGCTGCTCCGGCGGCGTCACCGTCAGCCAACGGTAGTCACCCATCCGTGTGTCCGTGTGCACGGCGAAACCGAGGGTGTTGACGTAGAAGTCGAACGCTTGGTCCTGGTCGAGCACCCAGACGCCGATGTGCGAGACCCTGGTAATCATGGCGGCCACGCTAGCCGGGCGGATCAGCGGCCGCTTCTCGAAAACTGACCAACCGGCCGCAGATTGGCCTTGACCACGCACGCGGGCACCCGGCCGGCCAGCGCCCTCGCGGCCGGATCGGACCACCGGGCCGCGTACGCGCTCGGGCACTCCCCGACCAGTTCCCGGAACCGCACGGTGAACGAGCCGAGGCTGGCGAACCCCACGGCCAGGCACACGTCCGTGACGGTCAGCCGCCCCTCGCGCAGCAGGGCGGCCGCGCGCTCGATGCGCCGGGTCATCAGATACCGGTGTGGTGTCTCGCCGAACGTGCGGCGGAAGCTCCGGTTGAAGTACCCGGCGGACATGTTCGCCGTTCTGGCCAGGGTGGCGACGTCGAGGGCTTCGGCGTAGCGGGCGTCCATCACGTCCTTGGCGCGCAGCAGCCGAGCCGTCAGATCGGTCACGGCCCCGAGTATGCCGCGCATGAGCCGGCACGGCGTGCGGATCTTCGGAGTTCGTGGTTGCCTACCGTGGGGGCATGGGTGAGCTGATGGCGTTGTCGGCGGCAGTCTGCTTCGGTGCCACGCACTTCGTCAACGGACTGGCCGCGCGCCGGGCGCCCGGCATGACGGTGTCGCTGTACGCCCAGGTCAGCGGAACAGTCGTGACGCCGCTGGCCGCGCTGCTGTGGCCACACGGCACGGCTTCGCCGGGCGCCGTCGGGTGGGGCGCGCTCTCCGGTGTGGGAACCGGGATCGGGGTGGCGTTCCTGTACCGCTCGATGAGCCGGGGCGCGCTGAGCGTGGTGGTGCCGATCAGTGACGTCGGCGCGGTGGCCATTCCGGTGCTGGCGGGCCTGGTCCTGTGGGGCGAACGCCCCGGGCTGGCCGGGGTGTGCGGGATCGCGCTGGCGCTGCCGGCCATCTGGCTGACGTCGGCCGAACCGGTGCCACCGGACCGGCGCCGGACCACGCCGGTGCCCGCGCTGCGCGACGCGATCATCGCCGGAGTCGGGTTCGCCGTGCAGTTCCTGGGCATGACCCGCGTTCCGCTGACCGCGGGCCTGTGGCCGATCGCGGCCAGCCGAGCGGCTTCCGTGGTGGTGATCGTCCTGCTGATCGCGGGCACCAAACCCGCGCTGCGCATGCCGATCGGCTGGGCGAGCGCCGCCGCCGGCGCCGGGATCGTCGGCAGCGGCGCGATCGTGTTGTACTGGGTCGCCACCCACCAACAACTGGTCACCATCGCGACCGTGCTGGCCGCGCTCTACCCGGCCATCCCGGTCGTGCTGGCGCTGGTCCTGCTGCGGGAGCGGATCGGCCGGTGGCAAACCGTCGGACTGTGCGGCGCGGCCGCCGCCATCGCACTGCTCGCCCTCGACTGACGCGGCTCAGCTCGGCCGTAGGGCGGGCATCGGGACCGGGACGGAGTACGTCGTCGCGCCCACGCCGACGCCGCCCTCGCAGGAGTTGGGCGGATCGGTGCTCACGAACCTCGTCGACGGCTGTTCCGCGGCCCAGAACATGTAGCCGAGCATCCCGGGTGAGGTTCCGGCGCCGTTGGGCGCCACCGTCTGCGTGAACGAACCGGTGGTGTTCTCCAGGGAACTGGCGAAGTCGGTGCACTCCGGTTGTGGGTGGGTGCCGACCAGGTACACGCTGCCGGTGAACTTGGCCGGGGCCAGCGGTGGCACCGGTGGCGCGAAGTTCGCCTTGCCGTCGACGTGTTCCTGCCAGTTGGCCACGGCGGCGGTGGCGGAGGGCTGCTTGTTCGGCACCATCGCGTTGGCGTAGTCGAGCACCGGGTTCGCGGTGGTCAGCCAGTTCGCGGTGGCGTACCGGTCCAGATCGGTCAGGAACCGGTCGCCCGCGCCGACGTCGACGGTCAGGCGGGCGGCGGGGTTCGCGCCGGTCGCGTCGTAGGGCAGTTGGCCGCGGTACGCGGTGACGAAGGACTGTAGGCCGGTCAGGTTGGGGCTGCCGCTGTTCTCGTAGTCGATCTCGATGCCGACGCCCAGTCGCTGGGCCACCGCGGCCGCGTTCAGTCCGAGCTGGGTGGGGTTCTGCGCCAGCGCGGTGTCCCAGTCCGCGGTGTAGGTGATCCCGCCGATGGACAGCATCACCCGCACGCCGTGGCTGGTGAAGTAGTCGACCACGGCCGCGTTCATGCCGACCGGCAGTCCGTCCGCGTCGCCGGCGTCGGTGGTCTGGTCCAGTAGCTTCAACGGGTTGACGAACGCGAGCACGACGAGGTTGACCGACGGGCGGCCGTCGCCCCGGTCGATCAGCCAGTGGTTGTCGGCGTCGAAGTCGGTCATGTCGCGGACGGTGCCCCAGGTGCACTCGTCGTTGCCGCACAACCAGGCGCCGTAGACCTGGATCGGCGTGGTGGCGGCCGCCGGCGCTGCCGTGGCGATCACCGACGACACGGCCAGGGCGGCGGCGCCGAGGAGGGTGGCGCACCGGGATGGCATCATGCGACAAGAATGGACTAGACCTTTCGGTCGGGCAACCGCCAGAACAGTGAACGTCGTGAGCCGCATGGCAGACTCACGGCATGACAGAGCTCCGGGACACCCGGGTGCGCGCGGCCGTCGAACTCGATCTCGCCAGTGCGCGGGAGTACGTCGGACTGCACGAGTACGACGGCGCGGTGCAGGACCTGTCGCCGGCCGGCGTCGCCGCCGCCCTCGACCGGGTCGGCTCCGGCCCGCTGCCGGCCGACCCGTTCGACGCGGCCGTGTTGACCGTCCACGAGGACGGCCTGCGAGCCGCCTTCGGCGAGATCCAGGTCCACCGCCGGGACCCGCTGGTGCACGTCGCCGCCATGGATCTGGCCTGCTACGACCGGGAGTACGCACCCGCCGCCGAGCGGCAGCGGGCCCGCGAGCGGCACCTGCGGTCGTGGCCGGATG
>DATEPR010000615.1:0-14470 GCA_035273045.1 Pseudonocardiaceae bacterium
GTGATCGCCAAGGAGCGGCGCGGCGAGTACCTGGGCGACACGGTCCAGGTCATCCCGCACATCACCGACGAGATCAAGGCCAGGATCAGGGCGATGGCCGAGCCCGGCCCGGACGGTGAACGCCCGCACGTGGTGATCACCGAGGTCGGCGGCACCGTCGGCGACATCGAGTCGCTGCCGTTCCTGGAGGCGTGCCGGCAGGTCAGGCACGACGTCGGCCGGGACAACTGCTTCTTCCTGCACGTGTCGCTGGTGCCGTACCTGGCGCCGTCCGGTGAACTGAAGACCAAACCGACGCAGCACTCGGTGGCCGCGCTGCGCAACATCGGCATCCAGCCGGACGCCATCGTCTGCCGTGCCGACCGGGAGATCCCGGCCGGTCTCAAGCGCAAGATCGCGCTGATGTGCGACGTGGACACCGAAGCCGTCGTCGCCGCTCCGGACGCGCCGTCCATCTACGACATTCCCAAGGTGCTGCACGCCGAGGCACTGGACGCCTACGTGGTGCGCAGGCTCGGCCTGCCGTTCCGGGACGTCGACTGGACGGTGTGGGGCGATCTGCTGGAGCGGGTGCACAATCCGGCCGAGACGGTGCGGATCGCACTGGTGGGCAAGTACGTCGACCTGCCGGACGCCTACCTGTCGGTCACCGAGGCGCTGCGGGCCGGCGGGTTCGCCCACCGGGCGCGGGTGGACGTGCGCTGGGTGCCGTCCGACTCGTGTGCCACCGAGGCCGGCGCCGCCAGGGCACTGGCCGACGTGGACGGCGTGCTGATCCCCGGCGGATTCGGCGTGCGGGGCATCGAGGGCAAGATCGGCGCGATCCGGTTCGCCCGCACCAGGGGAATCCCGGTGCTGGGCCTGTGCCTCGGGTTGCAGTGCATGGTGATCGAGGTGGCGCGGGACCTGGCCGGCATCACCGACGCCGACTCGTCCGAGTTCGACGAACGCACCACCCACCCGGTGATCAGCACGATGGCCGACCAGACCGACGTGATCGCGGGCGAGCGGGACATGGGCGGCACCATGCGGCTGGGCGCCTACCCGGCCGTGCTGCTGCCCGGATCGCTGGTGGAGCGGGCCTACGGCACGTCCGAGGTGTCCGAACGGCACCGGCACCGCTACGAGGTGAACAACGCCTACCGGGACCTGCTGGCCGACGCCGGACTGGTGTTCTCCGGGACCTCCCCGGACGGGCGTCTGGTCGAGTTCGCCGAACTGGCCAAGCATCTACACCCGTTCTTCGTGGGCACACAGGCACATCCGGAGCTGAAGAGTCGCCCGACCCGGCCGCACCCGCTGTTCACCGCGTTCGTCGGTGCGGCAGTGGACTACCGGGCGGCCGACCGGCTGCCGGTGGAGTTGGCCGAGACCGCGGCCGCGGTCCAGGCGTGACCGAGCCCGTGCGCGAGGAGCCGGGCACGCACCGGTTCGACGTCGTGGCGTCCCGGGACATCTACCGGGGCAAGGTGATCGCGCTGCGCGCCGACGAGGTGGCCATGCCGGACGGCCGGGTGGCGGTCCGCGAGGTCGTCGAGCACTTCGGCGCCGTGGCCATCGCGGCCGTGGACGAGCAGGACCGGGTGGTCCTGATCCACCAGTACCGGCACCCGCTCGGTCACCGGGTGTGGGAGCTGCCGGCCGGGCTGCTGGACCAGCCGGGCGAGGAACCGGCCGTGGCCGCGGGCCGGGAACTGGCCGAGGAGGTCGGCCTGGCCGCGCTGGACTGGTCGGTGCTGGTGGACGTGGCCGCATCGCCCGGTTTCACCGACGAGGCCGTCCGCGTGTTCCTGGCCAGGGACCTCACGCCGGCGCACCGGGAACAGCCGGTGGGCGACGAGGAGGCCGACCTGGTGGTGCGGCGGATCGAACTGGCCGAGGCGGTGCGGATGGTGCTCGCCGGTGAGGTGGTCAACGCCTCCTCGGTGGGCGGCATCCTGGCCGCGCACGCCGTCCTCACCACGGGTGCGCCGACCAGGCCGGTGGACGCGCCGTGGCCGGACCGGCCGACCCGGCTGGCCGGCCGGGAATGACCGGCGACGGCGACATCGCCCCGGCGCTGGCCGCCCCGCTCCGCCAGTACCTGAACCACCTGGCCGTGGAACGCGGCATGGCCGCCAACACGCTCGCCTCCTACACCCGTGACCTGCGGCGGTATCTGCGCCACCTGACCGCGCTCGGCGTCACCGACCTGGCCGGCGTCACCGAGTCCCACGTGGCCGGGTTCGTCGGCGCCCTGCGCGAAGGTGACGCCGGCCATCCGCCGCTGGCCGCGTCCTCCGCGGCCCGGGCCACCGTCGCGGTGCGCGGGCTGCACCGGTTCGCCCTGCTGGAAGGGCTGATCGAGGTCGACCCGGCCCGCCAGGTGAAACCGCCGGCCCTGCCGCGCCGGCTGCCCAAGGCGCTACCGGTGGACGACGTGCTGCGGCTGCTGGACATCCCTCGCGCGGACGGGGCGACGTCGGTGCGGGACAAGGCGTTGCTGGAACTGCTGTACTCCACCGGCGCCCGCATCTCCGAGGCCGTCGGCCTCGACCTGGACGACGTCGACGCGGTGCACCGGACCGTGCTGCTGGACGGCAAGGGCGGCAGGCAGCGGCTGGTGCCGATCGGCCGGCCCGCGCTCGCCGCGCTGGACGCCTACCTGGTGCGCGGCCGGCCGGCACTGGCCGCGCACGGCAGGGGCACGCCGGCGGTGTTCCTGAACGCCAGGGGCGGTCGGCTGTCCCGGCAGGGCGCGTGGCTGGTGCTGAAGGAAACCGCCGCCAGGGCCGGGATCACCGCACCGGTTTCGCCGCACACCCTGCGCCACTCGTTCGCCACCCACCTGCTGGAGGGCGGTGCGGACGTCCGCGTCGTCCAGGAACTGCTCGGCCACGCCTCGGTGACCACGACCCAGGTGTACACACTGGTCACGGTCACGACATTGCGCGAGGTCTACGCCATGGCCCATCCCAGGGCGCTCGGCTGACCGAGCGGACTTCCGCCGAACGGGAACATGTCCGTTTGCGGCCCGGTACCTTGGCTTCAGGCAGTCCTGCGTGTCGGATCGAGGTGGTGGGGATGGGGGACGTGGAGGAGCCGACGACGGGCGCGATCACGCTGGTCGGTGTGCTGCACGCGCTCAGCGACCCGACCCGGCTGGCCGTGGTCGGCCAGTTGGACGCCGGTGGTGAGACGTTGTGCGGCCGGCTGGACGTTTCGGTCGCCAAGTCCACGTTGTCCCAGCATCTGCGGGTGCTGCGCGAGGCGGGCGTGACGCACACGCGGCCCTGCGGCACCCAGCGGTGGCTGTCCGTCCGCAGGGACGATCTTGACCAGCTCTTTCCCGGACTGCTGGACGTGGTGCTGGCCGCGGCACGGCATCCGTCGCTGACCGGTTAGCATCCTCGTCCGGCGAGGCGCGTTGCTCCCGCCATGACCGCCGCATAACATGCGGCAGTCGGTTCGATGACTACAGGGAGCCAGGGGCGCCATGTCGACACCGCAGCCCGCCGCCGACGGGCGGCCGCGCGGTAGTTCGGTCGAGTTGAGCCTTGCCCCGAGGGCCGCCGTCGACGAGGACGAGCCGCTGGAGACCAACGGTCTCGGCGCTCTGGGCAGACAGAAGCGGCGCATCCCGGAACCGGCGCTGATCTCCGAGCACGGACCTGCCAAGATCATGGCGATCTGCAACCAGAAGGGCGGGGTCGGCAAGACCACGTCCACGATCAACCTGGGTGCGGCGCTCGCCGAGTACGGCCGGCGGGTGCTGCTGGTGGACTTCGACCCGCAGGGCGCGCTGTCCGTAGGCCTCGGCGTGCAGCCGCAGCAGTTGGACCAGACCATCTACAACGTGATCATGGAGCGGGACGTCGGCGTCGGCGACGTCGTCATGAGCACCTCGGTCGACAGCATGGACCTGCTGCCCAGCAACATCGACCTGTCCGCGGCCGAGGTGCAGCTGGTCGCCGAGGTGGGCCGCGAGCACACCCTGGTCCGCGTGCTGCGGCCGCTGGTCGAGCACTACGACTACATCCTGGTGGACTGCCAGCCGTCCCTCGGCCTGCTCACCGTGAACGCGCTCGCCGCGGCCGACGGGGTCATCATCCCGCTGGAGTGCGAGTTCTTCAGCCTGCGCGGCGTGGCCCTGCTCATCGACACCATCGACAAGGTGCGGGAACGGCTGAACCCGAAACTGGAGATCACCGGCATCCTGCCCACCATGTTCGACCCGAGGACGCTGCACTGCCGCGAGGTGATGGCCAGGGTCATCGAGGCGTTCGGCGACACCGTGTTCGACGCCGTGATCAACCGTACCGTCCGGTTCCCGGAGACGACGGTAGCCGGCGAGCCGATCACCCGGTGGGCGCCCCGGTCGGCCGGCGCCAAGGCGTACCGGGAACTGGCCCGCGAGGTGATCGCCCGGTGAGTTCGCGGGCCGACGCGCTCGGGAACATGTCGCATCAGTGACACTGGTGGACGTGGCGCCACACGACGACCAGGACCCGCGGGCGCCGGACGACGCGAACGACGGCCGGTTCCGGGTCCGGCTGGCCAATTTCGAAGGTCCGTTCGACCTGCTGTTGCAGTTGATCTCGCAGCACGAACTGGACGTCACCGAGGTGGCGCTGCACACCGTCACCGACGACTTCATCGCGCACATCCACGCCATGGGCGAGGCGTGGGACCTGGACGAGACCACCGAGTTCCTGGTGATCGCCGCGACCTTGCTGGACCTCAAGGCGGCCCGGCTGCTGCCGTCGGCCGACGTGGAGGACGCCGAGGACCTGGCCCTGCTGGAGGCCCGCGACCTGCTGTTCGCGCGGCTGTTGCAGTACCGGGCGTACAAGCAGGTGGCCACCCTGTTCGCCGAACTGGACGCGTCCGCGATGCGCCGCTACCCCCGGTCGGTGGCGCTGGAGGAGCGGTTCACCAAGCTGCTGCCCGAGGTGCTGCTCGGCATCACACCGGACCAGTTCGCCGAACTGGCCGCCGTGGTGTTCCGGCCCAAACCGCCGCCCACGGTGCCGGTGGACCACCTGCACGCGGCGAAGGTGTCGGTCCGCGAACACGCCGCCGTGCTGCGGCTGCGGCTGGCCGAACTGGGCGCCGCCACGTTCAGTGAACTGGTCGTCGACTGCGGCCGGACGCTGGAGGTGGTGGCGCGGTTCCTGGCGCTGCTGGAGCTGTACCGGCAGCAGTCGATCGTGTTCGACCAGGCCGATCCGCTCGGCGAGCTGAACGTGCGCTGGACCGGCGGCTCGGTGCGGGACGTCGCCGCGGCGGCCGACACGGACACCGGTGAGGACGAGGAGTACGGGTGACCGACGAGGAACCAGCCAGCCAGATCGACACCCGGGAACCCGAAGCCGTCGACGCGGCCGAGGCCGTCGACGAGCCGGAGGGCGAGCTGCCGCCGCTGGCCGACGACACCGCGCTGGCCCACGCCCTGGAGGCGTTGCTGCTGGTGGTGGACGCGCCGGCACCCGAGGAACAGCTGGCCGGCGCCCTGGACCAGCCGGTCGACCGGGTCACCGACGCGCTGCGCCGGATGGCCGCCGAGCTGACCGAACGGGACAGCGGCATCGAGCTGCGCCGGGCCGGCGAGGGCTGGCGGTTCGTCACCCGCGACCACTACGCCCCCTATGTGGAGAAACTGCTGCTGGACGGCCAGCGGGCCAAGCTCACCAGGGCGGCGCTGGAAACCCTCGCGGTGATCGCCTACCGCCAGCCGGTCACCAGGGCCAGGGTGGCGGCGGTGCGTGGCGTGAACGTGGACGGCGTGATCCGTACGCTGGTGGCACGTGGGCTCATCGCCGAGCACGGCACCGACTCGGACACCGGTGGAATCCTCTACCGGACCACGGACCTGTTCCTGGAGCGGCTGGGGCTGTCCTCGTTGGACGACCTGCCCCCGATCGCTCCCCTCCTGCCAGAAGTGGATGCGATCGACGATGTCTGACCAGCCCGGGCGCGATGGCGTCCGCCTGCAGAAGGTGCTCGCCCAGGCCGGCGTGGCGTCCCGGCGGGCAGCCGAGGAGCTGATCGCCGAGGGGAGGGTCAGCGTCGACGGCGACGTGGTGCGCGAGATGGGCCGCCGGATCGACCCGGACACCGCCGTGGTGCACGTCGACGGCACCCGGATCGTGCTCCGCGAGGACATGCAGTACCTGGCGTTCAACAAGCCGCTCGGCGTGCACACCACGATGTCCGACGACCGTGGCCGGCCGTGCGTCGGCGACTACGTCCGCGACACCGGTGCCGGCGCGCGCAAGCTGTTCCACGTCGGCCGGCTGGACGCCGAGACCGAGGGCCTGCTGGTGCTCACCAACGACGGCGAACTCGGCCACCGCCTGGCCCACCCCTCCTACCACGTGCCCAAGACCTACCTGGCCGACGTGATGGGCACGATCCCGCGCGACCTGGGCCGGCGGCTGCGCGACGGCGTGCGGCTGGACGACGGCCTGGTCAAGGTGGACAGCTTCAAGCTGGTGGACGCCGTGCCCGGCCAGGCGCTGGTCGAGGTGGTGCTGCACGAGGGCCGCAAGCACATCGTCCGCAGGCTGCTCGCCGAGGTCGGCTTCCCGGTGCACCGGCTGGTCCGGACCGCGGTGGACGGCGTGCACCTGGGCAACCAGCGGCCCGGCACGCTGCGCAGGCTGAACCGGCAGGAGATCGGGTCGCTGTTCGCCGCCGTCGACATGTGAGTCACAACCGCTGCCGGACCTGCGCCAGCAGCGTGTCCAGCAGGCCGGCCAGGTCGGCGCGCTGGTCCGAGGTGAGCCCGGCGACCAGCATGGCCTCCCGGCCCAGCACCTGGTCGACGGTGCGTTCCACGGTGGCGTGGCCGGTGTCGGTCAACGTGACCAGTACCGACCGGTTGCCGCCCGGCATCCTGGTGACCAGGCCGTCCCGCTCGGCCCGTGCCACCCGCTGGGACACCGCCCCGGCCGTGACCAGCGTCCGGTCCGCGATGTCCCGCGTGCTCAGCGTGTAGGGCGGGCCGGCGCGGCGCAGCACGGCGAGCAGGTCCAGGGTCGCGCCGTCCACTCCGGCGGCGGCCAGCACGCGCCTGCGGTCGTCGGCGAGCAGCTTCGCCAGCCGCCAGACCGGCGTCACGATCTCGATCGACGACACGGGTGTACCGGGGCGTTCGCGTTGCCAGTCGGCGGCGATCTGGGCGGCCGGGTAGGTCGATGGAGGGCCGAGTGGGTACTCCGTCACCGTGCTAGTTTAGACCTAAACGTTTAGCCCTGAACGGAGGTTCGCATGACTCGCACCATCCTCGTGACTGGCGGCGGCACCGGCATCGGACGCGCCGTGGCCGAGCGGTTCGCGGCCGGTGGTGCCGACGTGGTCGTCACCGGCCGCCGCCCCGGCCCGGTCACCGAGACGGCCGAGGCGATCGGCGGCACCGCGCTCGCCTTCGACGCCACCGATCCGGCCCAGTGGGAGGAGGCCCTGCCCCGGCTGCCGGACCGCATCGACGTGCTGGTCAACAACGCCGGCGGCAACACCGACTTCGACTCCGCCGAACCGGCCGACCTGGCCGGCGTCGCCAAGGCGTGGCAGGCCAACCTGGCCGCCAACCTGCTCTCCGCCGTCCTCGCGACCACGGCGGTCGCCGACCGCCTCGCCGCGGGCGGTGCCGTCGTGCAGCTCGGCTCCATCGCCGCGGACAACGGCGCCGGCTCGTACGGAGCCGCGAAGGCCGCCCTGGCCTCGTGGAACATCACCCTGGCCGGTGAGCTCGGCCCGCGCGACATCACCTGCAACGTGGTCAGCCCCGGCTACGTCGGCGACACCGAGTTCTTCCGCGGCCGGCTCACCGACGAGCGGCGCGAACTGCTCATCAGCCGCACCGCCACCGGCCGGCCGGGCACGCCGGAGGACGTCGCCGGCGTCGTGCACTACCTCGCGTCACCGGACGCCCGGCACGTCACCGGCCAGGTGATCAACGTCAACGGCGGTGCCCTGCCCACGCGGTGACCCGCAGCGGGCAGGATCATGGTTCATGACGGGTGTGGTGCGGCCGATCGCGACCGGCTGGGTGGTCACCGGCGACGTGCCGGGACCGGACGTGGACGAGTTCGCCGAGGCCGACCAGGTCATCGCCGCACTCGCCGGACCGGCCGCCGGCGGTGACACCCTGCTGGCCGTGCAGCACCCGCACCGCACGCCGGCCGCCCTGGCCGGTGACCTGGCCGTCGCCGACGCCCTGCCCGCCGCCCGCGCCATGCTGGATCGCCTGCTCGCCACGGCGTATCGCCAGGTCGACGGCGTGGTGGCGCCGTACCGGGTGAGCGGCCCGGACGGCACGGCCGTCGGCGTGATGTGCCTCGCCGACCCGGCCGCCGTGGACGCAGCCGGCCAGGCCAGGGTCCGCCACTCCGAGCAGGTCTATCCCCGGGTCGCCGCCGAACGCGCCGCCGTGCTGGGCGGGCTCGGCCTGGCCACCAGCGCCGCGATGCTGGTCCCGGTCAGCGGTGGCGCCGAGCTCACCGCGGCCGCGGAACGGGTGATCGGCGGTGAGCCGTCGGTCCGGACCATCGACTCCGGTGGCCGCGCCCACGAACTGTGGCTGCTCGGGCCCGGCCCGGCCCAGGACGCGCTGCTCGCCGTCGCCGGCCGGCATCCGCTGCTGGTCGCGGACGGCAACCACCGGGTCGCGGCGGCAGCCGCCAGCAATCCGTCCGGCCTGCTCGCCCTGGTCACCGGTGGCCCCGACCTGCGGATCGGCGCCATCCACCGGGTACTGGCCGGCACCGGACTGACCGCGGGCGCCATGGTCGCCGCGTGGCGGGCCGCCGGCCTCGACGTGACGGAGACCACGGCCGAACCACCGGACACGCCCGGCACCGTGGTGGCACTGGTCGGCGACCGGTCACTGCGCGTGACTCTGCCGCCCCCGAAGGCGCCGCTACCCTCCATCGACCACGCCGTCGTGGAGCACCTGCTGATCCAGCAGGCACTCGGCATCGATCCGGCCGGTCCGCTGGTCAGGGCGTTGCCGGCGAACCGCCCGCTGCCGGCCGGCGCGGACGCGGTGCTGCTGCTGGCGCCCGTGCCGTTCGCCGACGTGCTCGCCGTGCACGACCAGGGCCGGCGGATGCCGCGCAAGAGCACCTATTTCACGCCGAAACCGCGCAGCGGCCTGCTGCTGGCCGGGCTGCGCTGACCGCCAGGCAGAATGAGCGGCGAGCGGATGAGCACGGATGCTGGAGGAGCGGTGACACGATCGGCCCTGCGGGGCGTGGTGGCGCTTGACGGGCCGTCGGGCACCGGCAAGTCCACGGTGGCGCGCCGGCTGGCCGGCCTCCTGCACGCGCGCTACCTGGACACCGGCGCGATGTACCGGGCGGTCACCCTCGCCGTGCTGCGGGCCGGCGTCGACCCGGCCGACCGGCCGGCCGTCACCGAACTCGCCAGGACCAGCGTGCCGGTGCTGGGCACCGATCCGGTGGCGCCGACCGTGCGGCTGGCCGGCGCCGACATCGCCGCCGACATCAGGGGACCGGAGGTGACCGGCGCGGTGTCCGCGGTCGCCGGGATCCCGGACGTGCGTGCCGTGCTGATCGCCGAACAGCGGCGGATCATCGCTGGCGTGCGCGACTCCGGCGGCGGGATCGTCGTCGAGGGCAGGGACATCGGCAGCGTCGTCGCGCCGGACGCCGGCCTGAAGGTGTACCTGACGGCCAGCGCCGCCGTCCGGGCGCGCAGGCGCAGCAGGCAGGACACGGCCGCCGGCCGACTGGCCACAGTGGACCAGACCCGGGCCGACGTTGACCGGCGCGACAACCTGGACGCCCGCACCACACCGCACCGTCCGGCCACGGACGCCGTCGAACTGGACACCAGCGACCTCACCGTGGACGCGGTCATCGCCATGCTGGTGTCCCTTGTGGACGAACGTGGGATGAGCGTCGACGTCGAGAACGGCGACCGAGCGGTGACCAGGTGACCCGCTCCGGCGCCGCGACCGAGCTGCCGCCGGGCACCTGGCCGTGGCTGTACGAGTTCGGCCGCGGGATCTTCCCTGTTCTGGTGGCGCCGATCGTGCGGCGGCGGGTGCACCACCGCGAGCGCATCCCGGCCACCGGTGCCGTCGTCCTGGTGGCCAACCACAGCTCCATGCTGGACGGTCCGGTGATCACGGCCGCCGTGTGCCGGGTCCGGCGGCCGGTGTTCCTGGTCAAACGCGAGATGTTCCGCGGACCGCTGGGCACGCTGCTGACCAGGATCGGGCAGGTGCCGATCAACAGGGGAACAGTCGACCGCGCGCCGTTGTTCACCGCGGTGCGGGTGTTGCGCGGTGGTGGCATGGTCGGCGTGTTCCCGGAGGGCACCCGGGGCACCGGTGAGGTCACCCAGGTGTACAACGGCGCGGCGTGGCTGGCCAGGTCCGGTGACGCGGTGTTGCTGCCGGTGGCGTGCCGGGGCACGTACCGCCCGCCCGGATCCCGGCGGCGTTGGCGCCCGGTGGTGGACGTGCTGGTCGGTGACCCGCTGCCCGCGCCGGCGGGGCGCGGCAGAACCGAACTGGTCGCCGTGACCGAACAGGTGCGGGTCGCCCTGGCCACACTGGTGACCGAACTGGACCGGCTGCGCGCGCCCGGCGCGGCTGCCGAAGCAAGGAAAGTAGAAGGTACGTGAGCGAACTGGACGGGACCTGGCTCGACGAGTCCGACTGGGCCCTCGACGATCCGTCCACTGTGGAGGACGAGACGGCTGTGGTGCCGCAGCCGGTGCTCGCCGTCGTCGGCCGGCCCAACGTCGGCAAGTCGACACTGGTCAACCGCATCCTCGGCCGGCGGGAAGCCGTCGTGCAGGACGTGCCCGGCGTGACGCGCGACCGGGTCGCGTACGACGCGCTGTGGAACGGCAGGAAGTTCACCGTGGTCGACACGGGCGGCTGGGAACCGGACGCGCGTGGCCTGCGGGCCGCGGTCGCTGCCCAGGCCGAGCTGGCCATGCGCACCGCGGACGCCGTGCTGCTGGTCGTCGACGCCACCGTCGGCGCCACCGCCACTGACGAGGCCGTCGCCAGGGTGCTGCGCCGCTCCGACCGGCCGGTTCTGCTTGCCGCGAACAAGGCGGACGACCAGCGCAGCCAGGCCGACGTCGCCACGCTGTGGTCGCTCGGGCTCGGTGAGCCGTACCCGGTCAGCGCGCTGCACGGCCGCGGCTCCGGCGACCTGCTGGACGCCATCCTGGCCGCACTTCCCGAGTCGCCCCGGGACACGTTCGTCCAGGCCGGCGGTCCCCGGCGGGTGGCGGTGGTGGGCAAGCCGAACGTCGGCAAGTCCAGCCTGCTCAACCGGCTGGTCGGCGAGCAGCGGTCGGTGGTGGACCAGGTCGCCGGCACCACCATCGACCCGGTCGACTCGCTGGTCGAGCTGGACGGCGAGGTGTGGCGCTTCGTCGACACCGCCGGCCTGCGCAAACGCGTCAACACGGCCAGCGGCATGGAGTACTACGCGTCCCTGCGCACCAAAGCCGCGCTGGACGCGGCCGAAGTCGCCATTGTGCTGCTGGACGCCAGCGAACCCATCACCGAACAGGATCTGCGGGTCCTCACGATGGTCGTCGAGTCCGGCCGGGCCGTCGTGCTGGCGTTCAACAAGTGGGACTTGGTGGACGAGGACCGCCGGTACCGGTTGGACAAGGAATTGGACCGCGAGCTGACCAGGGTCCGCTGGGCGGAACGGGTCAACGTCTCCGCCCTCACCGGTCGTGCCGTCGGCAAACTCGCGCCCGCCCTGCGTACCGCGTTGCGATCCTGGGACCAGCGGGTCTCCACCGGACAGCTGAACAACTGGCTGTCCGAACTGGTCGCGGCCACCCCACCGCCGGTGCGCGGCGGAAAGCAGCCGAAAATCCTGTTCGCCACGCAGGCGACCACCCGCCCGCCCACCATTGTGCTGTTCACCACAGGTTTCCTGGAGGCCGGATACCGCCGGTTCGTGGAGCGGAAGTTCCGGGAGACGTTCGGTTTCACCGGGAGTCCGGTGCGGGTGTCGGTGCGGGTGAGGGAAAAACGGCCACGCAAGTCGTGACGTGAGGTTCTTTCTGATCGTTGCGCCTGGTAGGAACGGACATACCAGAACGACGCAGGTGGACGGGAGAACCGCTGGTGCCGGAGCCGACGATGTCACCGGTGCGGCTCGTACTCGCGGATGACGAGGCGCTGCTTCGGCGTGGCCTCCGGGTGCTGCTGGAGTCCGGCGGCCGGGTGCGGGTCGTCGCCGAGGCGGGTGACGGAGCCGAACTCGTGGCCGCCGTGACGGCGCACCGGCCGGACGTGGCGCTGATCGACGTGCAGATGCCCGGCACGGACGGGTTGGCCGCGCTGAGCCGGATCCAGGCCCTGCCCGCCCCGCCGGCGTGCGCCATGCTCACCACGTTCGACATCGACGACTACGTCGCGCAGGCGCTCGACCTGGGCGCGCAGGGCTTCCTGCTCAAGGACGCCGAGCCGGAGGCGCTGGTCAGGGCAGTGGTCGACCTGGCGGCCGGTGGCGCCGTGCTCGACCCGAGGATCACCGCCCGCCTGTTGCCGCTGCTGCGCCAGAGCGGCAGCCAACTGCGGTCGGTGCGCGCGGTCGGCGAATTGAGTGCCCGCGAGCGGCAGGTGCTGGACCTGGTCGCCTACGGCCACTCCAACGCGGCGATCGGGCAGCGGCTGGGACTTGCGGAGGCGACGGTGAAGAGTTATGTGTCCGCGCTGCTGAGCAAACTCGGGGTGCGCAACCGGGTGCAGGCGGCGCTGGTGGCGCAGCGGATCAACGGCGGTGGCTCGTGACACTGCCGCAGCGACTGGCCGACCGGATCGGCCAGCGAACCGGTTCGGCGTGGGAGTCGGTGCCCAGGTCCCGGCCGTTGCTCGTGGTGGCGCAGGAGATCGGCGTCGTCGGTGCGGCGCTGGGCTGCGTGCTGCTGTCCCGGCCGACGGGTTTTCCCTGGTCGGAGGCTGCCGCGGTGGTGGCGTGCTGCGCGCTGCCGTTGCGCCTGCGGTGGCCGTGGCTGGCCATGCTGTTCTGCCTGTGGGGCCTGGCAGGGGAGTTGGGCCTGGCACCCGCCCTGATCGGCATGTACCGGATCGGGCGAACCTCCAAGTCACCCTGGGTGACCGCCGCGTGGGCGCTGGTGGCGGTCGCCACGGTCGAGACCACGGTCTTCCTGCTCCAGCCGCTGGAGCCGAGGGACGGCATCCTGAGCGTGCTGTTCGCGATGCTGTGGATGTCGTCACCGTCCGCGCTGGGCATGCTGATCAGCACCAGGCAGCGCCTGGCGGCGTCCCTGGCCGAACTCCGGCAGGCTCGCGAGGCGGAGTTGGAGGTCCGCGCCCAGCGGGCCAAGTCGGCCGAGCGGGCCAGAATCGGCAGGGAGATCCACGACGCCGTGGGGCACCACGCGACGCTGATCGCGGTCGAGGCGGCGGCGCTGGAGGCGACGACGGCCGAGCCGGACACCAAGGAGGTCGCGGTGCGGGTGCGCCGCCTGGCGAAGGCGTCGCTGGCCGAGATGCGCACCGTGTTGGGCCTGGTAGGTGGCCGGTCGGAGGGTGGTGGTGACCTGAGCGAGGTCGCCGACCTGGTGACGAACGCCAGACAGGCCGGCATGGCGGTCGTGCTCACCGACAGCGCCCCCGCCGACGTGCTACCCCCGGTGAGCAGGGCCGCGTACCGCATCATCCAGGAGTCCCTGACCAACGCCGCGAAGCACACCGCCCCAGGAACCCCCGTCCAGGTGGCCGTCACCCGATCAGCGGGAACCCTGGAGGTCACGATCACCAGCGGCCCGACGCCGTCCGCGGTGCTCGACCCGGAGCCGGACGGCGGCCAGGGCCTCACCGGCATGGCCGAGCGAGCCAGATCGGTAGGGGGACACCTGGTAGTGGAACGGGAAGGTGGCCTGTTCACGGTCCGTGCGCAGCTACCTCTGGAGAGTTACGAGCCGTCCAAAGTCGATGCGACTGAACCAACTATCGACGGTAGCCAACCAGCCCACGACACCCGATAGTAAGGCGGCGTCGGCACACCGGGGGATGCCGAGGACCGAGGGGAGCGCAGGAACCCGCTGACACAGCGGGTTCCTGTCGTGCCCGGACCAGCCTCCCGGCACCCACCGCCGATGCGGTACCGTAAGCACCGCACCCACCAGGGTGTGACCGGGACGTGGCGCAGTTTGGTAGCGCACTTGACTGGGGGTCAAGGGGTCGCAGGTTCAAATCCTGTCGTCCCGACGGTCGATCAGAAGCCTCCTGAGCCAGGTATCCGCCCAGCTCAGGAGGCTTCCGCCATTCCTGGTCCTGATCATGCTCGTGATCGTTTGCCTGGTCGGCTGGGGACCACTTGGGGACCACGCGGCTACACCGCCCGCAGCCGGGCACTGCGCGGGGACCGCAGGTGCTTGGTCAACAACTCGCCCGCATCGGTGATGGATTGCTTGTCCGGGTGCAGGTATCGCTGTGTGGTGGTGATCGGTC
>DATEPR010000616.1:0-16334 GCA_035273045.1 Pseudonocardiaceae bacterium
GACGCACGACGAGGAGTGGCGGCTGGCGATCAAGACGGCCGCCGACCGGCTGGCCGAGCTGATCCGGTACGTCGAGACACACCACAGCTACGACGTGCCGATGGTGGTGGCCACCGAGATCGTGACCGGCTCGGCCGACTACCTGGAATGGGTCAGCCGCGAGACCCGGCCGAACTGATCAGTGGACGTGGTCGCGCCAGTCGGCGGGGACCCGCCCTGCCGGGCCGGGCGTCGGCTGGTCGGTCGGATGGTGTTGGGGGGCGGCCAGTTCCGGGCCTTCGTAGAACTCCTGGGTGCGGTAGTTCCAGAACCAGTCCTCGCCCGGTTCGAAACTCCGGACGAACGGGTGGCCCGTCTCGGCCGCGTGCGCACTCGCGTGCTGGGCCGGGGACGAGTCGCAGCAACCGATGTGACCACACTGCGCGCACCGCCGCAGGTGCACCCACCAGCCGCCGGCCGCCTCACACTCCGCGCAGCCGGTGCCGCTCGGCCGCACCGTCGGGTCGATCCCGGGAATCGTCATGCCGTGTCCTCCTGCCGTGCCGGCGGCGTGATCGGCAGCCGCACCACGAACCGCGTGTCGCCGGGCACGGATTCCACCGACAGGTCGCCATGGTGCTTGTTGACCACGATCCGCCACGAGATGTCCAGCCCGAGCCCGGTGCCCGAGCCGACCGGTTTCGTCGTGAAGAACGGTTCGAAGATCCGGTCGCGGATGTCCTCCGGCACGCCGGGACCGCTGTCCCGGACCGTCACCACCAGCCGGCCGTCGTCCTGGGACGTGCTCAGGGTCAGCGTGCCGTGGCCGTCCATCGCGTCCACCGCGTTGTCGATCAGGTTCGTCCACACCTGGTTCAGCTCGGCCGCGTACACCGGGATCGCCGGCAGCGACCGGTCGTACTCCTTCACCACCTCGACGCCGTCGCCGATCTTGCGGCTGAGCATCACCAGGGTGCTGTCCAGCAGCTCGTGCACGTCCACCACCCGGTTCGGCGCGCGGTCCAGCTGCGAGTACTGCTTCGCGGCCGTCACCAGGGTGGAGATCCGGGTCGTCGAGTCCTCGATCTCGGACATCAGCAGCTCGGTGTCGATGGTGTAGTTCAGCCACCGCAGCGCGCCCTCCAGCACGCCGGAGTCACCCACCACCTCGGCCACCCGGTCCAACCAGGCCACGTCCAACCCGGCCTGCACGAACGTCGGCGCCATGTCCCAGCCGTTGGTGATGCCGTGGTCGTCGAACCAGTCGGTGAGCTCGTCCTCCAGGTCGGACGCGGCCAGCGGGGACAGCGGCTGCGCCTTCGACACCTGCTCGACCGCGGCCTCCTGCAGGCCGATCAGCGTGCCCAACTGGGCGCGGTCGTACGAACCGGACGCGATCATGCCCAGCTTGTGCCGCATACCCGCGACCCGTTCGCGCAGCGACGACGTGGCCCGCATCGCCGCCGCGGCCGGGTTGTTCAGCTCGTGGGTCAGGCCGGCGGACAGCGACCCCAGGGCCAGCAGGCGCTCCCGCTGGCTGACCGCCTGCTGCGTGTTGCGCATCCCCAGGAACAGGCCCTCCAGCAGATGCACCGCCATCGGGAACCACTCGTTCATCAACTCGGCGAACCGGTCGGCGTCCAGCACGAACACCCGGGACGGCGTGATGATCCGCAACGAGTTGTCGTAGACCTGGGACGCGTTGTCGCCGAGGAACGCCCGCCGCGCACCGGAGTACACGCCGCGCTGGTCGGTGCGGGTCAACTCCACGTCCTCGTCACCGACCCGCCGGTACAGCGCCACGGTGCCCTCGACCAGCACGTAGAAACAGGTCGCCGGCTCACCCTCGCGGTAGGCGTAACCGGGCTCGAACAGCTCGACGTGCCCGTGCGCGCACAACCAGTCCAGCTGCGGGTCGGTCAGCTTCTCGAACAGGAACAGGGACCGCAACTCGGCGCGGTCGCACGCCACCCGCTGGTGTGCGGCCGGTTCCCCAGTGGCCATGCGAACTCCAATCGTCGGATGCGGTCGCCACCCGGAAGATCACCTTCACGTAGTGATCCACTAGCATGTGGGACATGGGGGAGGTGGTTCCCCTCGTCCAAGACGTGCTCGACGTGCGGGGCCGTGGCCGACACGCTGCCCCTGAGCGTGCGGGAGTGGACCTGCCCGGGATGCGGGTCCGTCCACGACCGGGACGTCAACGCCGCACGCACCCTTCTGGCCGCCGGGCTGGCGGTGTCCGCCTGTGGAGACGGTGTCAGACCGACCCGGAGCTCGCCGGTGAGGCAACTGTCGCGACCTCCCCTCCGTGGGTGAAGAAGCAGGAACCGACGGCCGCGAGGCCGATGCGAATAGTCAAGCCTTCTCCAGGTACCTGTGCACGAGCATCACGGCCATGGCGCCCTCGCCGACGGCCGCGGCCACTCGCTTGCCCGATTCGGAGCGTACGTCGCCGGCGACGAAAACACCCGGAACGTTGGTCTCCAGGTGGTACGGCGGCCGGTCCAGTTGCCAGCCGCGCGGCAGGGTGCCGTCCTCGACCAGGTCGGGGCCGGCGATGACGAAGCCGCGCGGGTCGCGGGCGACGACGCCGTCCAGCCAGTCGGTGCGCGGCACGGCGCCGATGAACACGAACAGCCAGCTCGCCGGCACGGTGCGGGTCTCGCCGGTGGCGTTGTCCCGCAGGGTGAGGGCTTCCAGGTGGTCCTCGCCGTGCGCCTCGATCACCTCGGCGCAGGTGAGCACGGTGATGTTCGGGATGTTCGCGATCTGCTGGATGAGGTAGTGCGACATCGACTGCGTCAGCGACTCGGCGCGCACCACGATGGTGACCGAGCGGGCCGACCGGGACAGGTAGACGGCGGCCTGGCCGGCGGAGTTGGCGCCGCCGACGATGTAGATGTCCTGGGACGCGCAGGCCGACGCCTCGGTGAGCGCGGAACCGTAGTAGACGCCGCGACCGGTGAGCGGGGCCAGGCCGGGCGCGCCGAGCTGCCGGTAGGCGACGCCGGTGGCGAGGATGACGGTGTGCGCGTCCAGCGTGCCGCCGTCGGCGAAGCGCACGGTGCGGGCCGATCCGTTGACTTCCAGGCCGACGACGTCCCGGGTGGTGACCAGTTCGGCGCCGAACCGGGCGGCCTGCCGGCGCGCCCGCTCGGCGAGTTGCGCGCCGGACACGCCGTCCGGGAAGCCGAGGTAGTTCTCGATCCGGGAGCTCTGCCCGGCCTGGCCGCCGGTGGCGGTGCGTTCCACCAGGATGGTGCGCAGACCTTCGGACGCGCCGTACACGGCAGCGCCCAGCCCGGCGGGTCCGCCGCCGATGATGATGAGGTCGTAGAAGTCGGACGACGGCGTCGTGCTCAGCCCGACCCGGTCGGCCAGTTCGCCGTCGGATGGCGCGATCAGCGCCTCGCCGTCGGTGGTGATGACGACGGGCAGCTTGGTGCCGTCGGCGCCGGCCGCGGCGAGCAGCCGCTCACCTTCCGGTTCGTCGACCTGGTACCAGCGGTAGGGCACCTGGTTGCGGGCCAGGAACTCGCGGACCTCGGACGACCGGGCCGACCACCGGTGGCCGACCAGCTTGGTCTCGGGCACCGTCCGGTGGTCGGTTGCCGACCAGGCCTCCAGCATCGAGTCGACCACCGGGTACAGCTTCTCCTCCGGTGGGTCCCACGGCTTGAGCAGGTAGTAGTCCAGGTCGACGACGTTGATGGCGTCGATGGCGGCGCCGGTGTCGGCGTAGGCGGTGAGCAGGACCCGGCGGGCGCCCGGGCAGACGTCCATCGCCTGTTCCAGGAACTCGATGCCGTTCATGCCGGGCATCCGGTAGTCGGCGATGATGACCGCGACCGCGTCACCGCGCAGCGTCATCTCGCGCAGCGCACTGAGTGCCTCCTCACCGGACTCGGCGCGGACGATGCGGTGCCGGTCGCCGTAACGGCGGCGCAGGTCCCTAGCGACGGCGCGGGACACGCCGGGATCGTCGTCCACGGTGATGATCGCGCTGCGGACGGTGTTGCTGGTGTCGTTGCTGTTGGTGCGATCGGGCACAGGCCAACCATACGGCTGCCCGGCGGGGCTGTCAGTGCGTCGGCACGGCGGGCGAGACGGCGGTCACGGCGGTGCGTAGCGTTCCGGTGTCGATGCGCAGCACGGCGTGGTTGGGGATCGGCGCCCAACCGTCCTGATCGGACACTATGCCGGACGACGCGGCGACGACGGCGTGCTCGGTCTCGGTGTAGATCATCGGGAAGTACGGCGGCAGCACGGCTCCGCTGGCGAGTTCGTCGGCCGGCCACACCGGGATGGTCGTGGCCTGCCAGTCCGCGTCGTGCGAACTGATGACGTGCAGCGCGTCCGGTCCGAGCAGCATCGCGTTGAGGCTGGACGCGGTCAGCCCCACCCGCGCCATCCGGTCCAGCACCCGCTCCACGGCGGCCGGCACCACACCGCCGTTGCGGGCCAGTTCCCCGCGCAGCGCGAGGAAGTAGCGTTCGGTGTCGGTCTCGCCGGCCGCCGGCCGGGTGCCCGGTTCGAGCAGCGAATCGATGCGTTCGCCGGGCGCGAACGCGCCGTTGTGCGCCAGCGCCCACGGGCCGTCGGTGAACGGATGCGTGTTCAGCGGACCGTGCCCGCAGCCGGGCGTGCCCAGCCGCAGGTGCACCAGCGCGGCGGTACTGGCCATCCGCTGGGCGAACTCGGTGAACCCGGCGTCCTCCCTGGCCGGCAGCCCGGACCGGGTCACGGTGAGCTCACCGTGCTCGTCGTGCCACGCCGCACCCCACCCGTCGGAGTGCACGCAGGACAGGTGCGTGAAGCGCTCCACCGCGGTCCGGCCGAGCACGTCCTGGAGTGTCACCGGGGTGCTGGCCACCCAACCCACAAACCGGCACATCTACGCGTACTTCCCCATGCCGCCCGCCACGTCGATGACCGCGCCGGTGATGTAGCTGGCCCGGCTGCCGGCCAGGAACGCCACCAGCCCGGACACCTCGTCGACCGTGCCGAACCGGCCCAGCGGCACCTCGGTCCTGGCCAGGCCGGCCAGGAACTCGTCGCGGGATTTCTCGGGTGCCCGGCGGGCGTGGATGTTCGCCCACTGCGGAGTGTCCACGAACCCGATGTTCACGCTGTTCACCAGGATCCGCTCGGCGCCGAACTCCTGTGCCAGCACCTTGTTCAGGTTCACGCAGGCGGCCCGGATCACCGTGGTGGCGAAGAACGCGGGATCGGGGTACTTGGCGTACACCGCGTTGATGTTGACCACCCTCGGCGCGTCGCTGGCCCGCAGGTGCGGCAGGGCGGCCCGGAAGCAGCGCAGTTGGGAGAACAGCTTGACGTCCAGGTCGCCGTGCCAGTCGTCGTCGGTCAGGCTCTCGAAGTCGCCCGGATGCGCGCCGCCCGCGTTGTTCACCAGGATGTCCACGCCGCCCAGCGCATCGGCGGCCGCCGCGACGAACCGGTCCACCTGGTCCGGGTCGGTCACGTCGGCCGCCTGGTGGAACACGCCCGGTCCGATCCGCTCGGCGGCCGAGGCCAGTTCGGCCGCGTTGCGCGAGCAGATCGCCACGGACGCGCCCTCGGCGACCAGTTCCCGCGCCACGGCCAGGCCGATGCCCTTGGACCCGCCCGTGACGATGGCCCGGCGGCCGGTCAGCCCGAGATCCATGGTCAGCTGTCGCCTTCCACCCGCGACGGCTCGACCTGGTTGGTCGCGTGCTCGATCAGGGTGGCCCTGGGCGGGGTGAAGACGTCCAGTTCCCGGCAGGAGCTGTCCAGGGTGCGGGCGCCGTGCGGCACCCACGGCGGGATCACCGCGACGTCGCCGGGCCGCATGGTGCGGGTGACGCCGTCCAGGGTGAACTCGAACTCGCCCTCCATCACGATCACGATCTGTTCCTCGACGTGGCTGTGCATCGGGGCCTCGGAGTGCGGTTCGAACGACACCACGTTCACGATGGCGTGCTCGGACAGGATCGGCTGGAAGTTCAGGCCGGGCAGCATCTCCAGCTTCTCGATCCGGTTCAGGTCGACGAACCGGCCCGCCATGGTCGGCGTGCCGGCGCCCTCGGTGCTGAAGTGGTGGGTACTGCTGGTCATGCCGTCTCCTCGCAGGTCAGCGGGCGGCCCGGACGGCTGCCGCCAGCCGGGCGATGCCCTCGTCGATGTCACCGTCGGCGACCCGGCTGTAGGACAGCCGGAGATGTTCGGTGTCCGGGTGTTCGCTGAAGAACCCGCCCCCCGGCACGAACGCCACGCCGGCGGCGCGCGCCCGGTCGGCCAGCGCGGCGGTGTCCACGCCGGGCACCCGCACCCAGCTGAAGAAGCCGCCGTGCGGCACGGTCCACGTGCCGAGGCCGGCGAAGTGCGTGGCCAGGGCGGCCGCCATGGTGGTGCCCCGCTTCCGGTACAGGGCGCGGGCGGCCGGCAGGTGGCTGTCCAGGTGGCCGCCGCGCAGGAACTCCTCCAGCATCCGCTGGCCCAGCGCGCCCGAGCACTGGTCGGAGTTCTGCTTGTTGATCGTCAGTTGGCCGACGATCGGCGCCGGGCCGGCGGCCCAGCCCAGCCGCACGCCGGGGAAGAACACCTTGGAGAAGGTGCCCAGTTGCAGCACGACGTCCGGGCCGAGCGACCACAGGGTGGGCCGGGGTTCCGGGTCGAACGCCAGCTGGGTGTAGGCAACGTCCTCGACGATCAGCACACCGTACCGCCGGCACAGCTCGACCAGGGCACGCCGCCGGTCGACCGACAGCGTCCGGCCGCTCGGGTTCTGGAAGTCCGGGATGGTGTAGAGCAGCTTGGGGGTCGGGCCGCCGGCGGCGAGCAGCCGGGCCAGCGCGTCCACGTCCAGCCCGTCGTCGTCCATCGGCACGCCGCGCAGCACCGGTTCGTACGCGGCGAACCCGGAGACGGCGCCCAGGTAGCTCGGCTCCTCGACGACCACGACGTCGCCGGGGTCGAGCATCGCCTTGGCCACCAGCGTGACGCCGTCGATGCCGCCGCTGGTGATCATCAGCTCGTCCTCGGCCGGCCGCACGCCGTCGGTGGCCAGCAGCCGGTCGGCGATGGCGTGCCGGGTGGTGGCCAGGCCCTCGCTGGGCGCGTACTGAAGCGCCACGGCCGCGTCCTCGGCGACCAGGCGGTTGGCGATGTCGCCGAGCACGTCGGTGGCGAACAGGCTCGGCTCCGGGAACCCGCCGGTGAAGTTGATCATGTTCCGGGCGTTGACCAGCGCGAGGATGCCGCTGATCGCGTCCTGCTGGGTGTTCGCCCTGCGGGCGAGCCTGGCCGTCCAGTCGACCGTCGCCGTCGACGTGCAGGCCGGCTCGCGCACCACCTGTCCAGCCAGGTCCGGCATGGTCCGCACTCCCATCGCTGCGCTTGACACCCATTACATATGGCAGGAAACTAGCCGCCACAACCTTACGTAATGCAGGTGATTGTGGCTCCTACTCGCGCATGTGACAAGTGAGTGAGGCGAATGTGACAGTGGGTGCGCACGGCGACAGCAGCGCCGGGGCGGTCCGGCCGCTCGGCTCGATTGGCGGCTACGCCGCCGTGCCCTCCGAACGTGCCGCCCTGGACGCCACCGACCTGCGGCTGCTGCTCCTGCTGTCCGAGGACGCCCGCATCTCCCAGCGCAGCATCGCCAGGGAACTGGGCATGTCACCGCCCGCGGTGGCCGACCGGCTGGCCAGGCTGCACCGGCAGGGCGTGATCACCGGCTACGGCGTGCGGCTGAACTGGAGCGCGCTGGGCTACCCGACGACCGTCTACCTCACCGTCACCGCCGTGCAGGGCTACGAGCAGGGCACGATCATGGCCCGGCTGGCCGCCCTGCCCGAGGTGGAGGAGGTCATGCTCGTCACCGGCGACATCGACATGCTCGTCCGGGTGCGCGTGCGCGACCACACCCACCTGCGGGACCTGCTGATCAACAGCGTGTGGCAGATCGAGGGCATCCAGCGCACCGAAACGTCACTGTCCATTGCGGAGATGAAACCCAAGAACACGGCGAGCGAACTGCTCGCCGACATGATCGCGCGGGCCACCGGTCCCGCCACCGACGACGAGACGGGAGCGGCCGGATGAACTCCAGCCCGGACACCTCACCGGCGGCGACGGCCGGCATCGGGCGACGCGGCTTCGTCGCCGAGCACGGCCTGCACACGCCGGAACAGGAACAGGCAGCGGCCGAGGTGGCCAGGCGCATCGAGGAACTGGGCATCACCACGGTCCGGGTCGTCGTCGTCGACCAGCACGGCTCGCCGAGGGCGAAGTTCCTGTCCGCGCACGCGGCCACGGCCGCACTGGCCAACGGCGTCGACTTCTCCGGCGCCATCTACAGCATGGACACCGGCAACTTCGTGTTCCCACCGGCGTTCGCGGCCGGCGGCGGCATCGGCATCGACGAGTTCACCGGGTTCCCGGACGTGGTGATCGTGCCCGACCCGACCACGTTCCGCGTGCTGCCGTGGGCCGACCGCACCGCGTGGCTGCTGTGCGACGCCTACTTCGCCAACGGCAGGCCGGTGCCGCTGGACCCGAGGCGCATCCTGCGCGAGCAGCTCGCCGAAGCGCAGCGGCGCGGCTTCGGCTACGTCACCGGCCTTGAGGTCGAGTTCTACGTGACCAGGCGGTCGACGGCCGCGATCGGCCTCACCGAGACCACCCAGCCGGCGGCCACCCCGCGGGTCGAGCCGTTCGAGCTGGGCTACCAGTACCTGTCCGAGGTGCGGCTGGACTCGGTGCACGACACCATCACCGCGCTGCGTGACCAGCTCGGCGCCGTCGGCCTGATGCCCAGGGCGATGGAGGACGAGTGGGGGCCGGGGCAGCTGGAGTTCAGCTTCTCGCCGATGGACGGGCTGGCCGGCGCCGACGCCATGGTGCTGTTCCGGTCCGCGGTCAAGCAGATCTGTGCCCGGCGCGGCCTGCTGGCCAGCTTCATGTGCAAGCCGCACCTGCCGAACTTCTTCGCGTCCGGCTGGCACCTGCACGCCTCCCTGGTGGACGGTGACCGGTCCAATGTGTTCAGTTCGCCGGACGACGTGCTGTCCCGGGTGGGCAGCGCCTACCTGGCCGGCCTGCTGGAGCACGCGCCCGCCATGGCGGCCCTGGCCACCCCCACCATCAACGGCTACAACCGGTTCGCGCCCTACTCGTTCGCGCCGGACCGGATCTGCTGGGCCGTGGAGAACCGGGGTGCGCTGGTGCGGGTCCAGGGCGGACCCGGTGACCCGGGCACCCACCTGGAGAACCGGCTCGGCGAGCCGGCCGCCAACCCGTACCTGTACCTCGCCGCCGACCTGGCGGCCGGGCTGGACGGCGTGGCGCGGAACGCGAAACCGCCGGCCGCGGTGGAGGCCGACCCGTACGCCGCCGAGGCGCCCGCGCTGCCGGCCTCCCTGGGCGACGCGCTGGACGCGCTGGCCGCCGACCCGCTCTACCGGGAGCGGTTCGGCACCGAGTTCGTCGACTACTACCTGATGATGAAGCGTTCCGAGGTGGCCCGGTACGACGCGGCGCTGGCCGAGGCGGACGACAAGGACGCCGAGGCCGCCGCCTGGCAGATGCGCGAGTACTTCGAGTTCTACTGATGCCGGAGACCATTCATGACGCTGCAGCACGTCGTGCTCTTCAGTTTCCCCACCGAACTGGACGCCACGGACGCGGCCGAGATGCGCCGCCAGATCGCGGCGTGGCCGGGTGTCATCCCCGGCATCAGGGCGCTCCGGTTCGGCACCGATCTCACGGGTGAACGCACCCGGGGTTACCAGTACCTGTTGTTCATGGAGTTCGATGACCAGGACACGCTTCGCGCGTACCAGGGCCATCCGGTACACCAGCAGTTCCTGCGCTGGGTGCTCGACCACTCGTGCACGCCGTTGGCCTTCGACTATCACCTGACCGACCAGACCGTCCTCGTCGGCGGTTGACGTTCGCGTCCGTCCTTGCGGAGTACCGATGGCAAACACGAATCCTGTGACCGGAGAGCCGGTCCAGCGACTGGCCAAGGGCGCGCTGTCCACAGTAGACGCCGTCGCCATATCGATCTCCATCCTCGCGCCCGGCATGGCGATGCTGCTCAACGTGCCCGGCGTGGCACTGATCGCCGGCGGTTCGACGCCGCTGGCGTTCCTGCTCGGCGGCGTCGCCTGCCTCGCGCTGGCGTTCGTCGTCATCGGCTTCACCCGGCGGATGGCGTCCGCCGGCTACGCCTACACCTATGCCAGCCGCAGCCTGGGCAAGCCGGCCGGGTTCATGGCCGGCTGGCTGTACGCCTTCGGCCTGGTCTGCTTCGTGCCGATGACCATGGCCGGGGTCGCCTTCCTGGCCACCGACCTGCTGCACCTGTCGATCAACTGGTGGTTCCCGTTCTTCATCGTCGGCATGGCGCTGCTGGTGGTGCTGTCGATCGTGCGGATCAAGGTGACCACGCGGCTGCAACTGGTGGTCGGCGGCATCACGGTGCTGGTGATCCTGATCGTCAACATCGTCACCACCGCCAAGGGCGGCGCGCACGGCAACACGCTGGCGCCGTTCACGTTCGGCCACACCGTCAAGGGCGGCTTCTCGGGCGTGTTCTACGGGATCATCCTGGGCATCACGTCGTACATCGGCTTCGAGACGGCGGCCGACTTCGGTGAGGAGACGGCCCGGCCGCGCCGCGCCATCCCGATCGCGGTCATCGCGTCGGTCGGCTTCGCGATCGTGTTCTACCTGTGGACCACGTACAGCATGTCGATCGGCTTCGGCGTGAACAACGGCACCGCGTTCGGGTCCGACTCGTTCGCCCTGAAGACCATCGCGACGAAGTTCGTCGGCGGACCGCTGGGCGCGCTGGTGGAGATCGGCGCCCTGCTGTCCGCGTTCATCGTCTGCGTCGGCTGCGCCACCGCGGGCACCCGCACGCTGTTCGCGATGGGCCGGGAGGGCGTGCTGTCGCCGTGGCTGGGCCGGACGCACCGCAAGTACCAGACGCCGGCCAACGCCGTGCTGACGGTGGCCGCGGTGAGCACCGTCCTCGCCGTGATCGTCGGGTTCGGCCTGGGCACCGACACGCTCGGCGGCCAGCCCACGACGGTGTACTACTTCTTCGCCACGCTCGGCACGCTCGCCGTCATCCTCGTCTACATCGGACTGCTCGTCGGTGGTGCCGTGTTCTTCAGGCGCACGCACAGCAACTACAACGTCGTCTCGCACCTGCTGGTGCCCGCGGCCGGCGTGATCCTGTTCGGCGCCGCGCTGTACGGCTCCATCTACCCGGCGCCGCCCAGCCCGCTCAACGCGACGCCGTACATCACGCTGGTCTGGCTGATCGTGGGCCTGGTCGTGGTGTTCACGCTGAAGGCCCGCAGGCCGCAGGCCATGGAGCGGATCGGTTCGATGCTCGGCGAGGAGGGCGGCGTCGACGACGAGGAGGTGGTCGAGGTCCGGCCCGCCGCGTCAACGACCTGACCTGGCGATTCGTCACCCGTATCGGAGGCCGTTGGTTTCCCGGCCCAACCCGGGGGTACACCCGGGTTGGGCAGGTGAAGGGAGCTGGAGGGCCATGAACTCCGAGCAGGTTCTGTTCATCGTCGTAGGCGTGGCGGTCGTGTTCGCCGTCGGCCAGTTGCTGATGCACAGCGGGCGTCGCTACCTGGCCGGCTCCGCACCCGGTGAACGGGCCTCAGCCGGCCCGGCCGCGAGCCTGGTGGCCGTGCTGTTCCACCTGTTGACGCTGGGTGTGGTGGCGCTGGTGTCGGTGTTGTCCGTCGGCTCGGACGTGGTGACCCGGTTCCTGGTGCAGGTGGGCGTGCTGCTGGTGGTGCTGGCCGGCGTGTACGCGGTCGCGTTGGTGCAGATCAACCGCCGCCGCGAGGAGGCGCTGGCCGCCGAGGTCGAGACGCACGACATTCGCGAGTCGGACCCGCCGGAGATGGGCCTGCGGATCCGTCCGGCCGACCCGTCGGCGGACGATCCGGCCAGCACCGGCCCTGCCGTGACGGGGTGACCCGGTGGACAACTTCTCACCGTCTGAGCTGCGGCAACTCTCGCTCATCGAGCGGGACCTGGTCACCGACCGGCGGCTGGTGGCGTTGATGGCGGTGTTGGGTGCGCGGGGCAGCCGTACCTGGCGGCGCCTGCGGTGCCTGGCCGTGCGGCTGCGCTTCGCCTGCCGGATACGCGGACGCCGGCCCCGGACGTGACCGGGGCCGGCGTCCGGCCGCGTACTACAGGCTGACCGCGCCCGGGAACGCGAAGAAGTACACCACTCCGATGATGATAAGCCAGGCCAGCATCACCAGGGTCCAACCCATGTTGTACCGGATGACCTGACCCTCGTTGCGGACGAACCGGGTGGTCGCCACGCCGACGCTCGCGGTCTGCGGCGCGATCGGCTTGCCGACCTCGGCGCCCACCGAGTTCAGCGACGGGAACAGCAGCACCGGCGCGTGCAGCAGTTGCGCCACGGACAGCTGGAACGCGCCGAACACCGCGTTGGACGATGTGTTGCTGCCGGACAGGGCCACCGCGATCCAACCGAGGATCGGCGCGAC
This sequence comes from Pseudonocardiaceae bacterium, assembly GCA_035273045.1. Lineage (GTDB taxonomy): Bacteria > Actinomycetota > Actinomycetes > Mycobacteriales > Pseudonocardiaceae > DATEPR01. The sequence goes on from DATEPR010000616.1 coordinate 12,528, forward strand.
CACGATGAAGAAGGTGCCCAGCTTGGAGAAGCCCTCGGCCATGGAGTTGGCCAGGCCGGCGAAGTTGTACACGTTGGCCAGGCCGAAGATCAGTGGTCCGACCAGCAGTGCGCCCCACATCTGGCGGAACGTGTTGCCGAACACCTCGCGGAGCTGACGCCCGCGCGGCCGCAGGTAGAGCAGGATCAGCAGCCAACTCACCAGGATCGCGGTGCCGGCGACGAGCGGCGCCCACTTGAACGACGTCGACGCCGCCTTGTGGCTCAGCGACGACACGGCCTTGACGGCCGGCGCGTACGGCGTGATGCCGGTGAGCGAGGACCACGGTCCGGTCCACGCGACGACGACGACGACCAGGATGATGAACGGCAGCAGGCCGCGCACCGCGCTGCGCCTGCTCGGCGCCGGCGCGGTCGCCGTGCCCGGTCCGTCCGGTGTGGCGGCGGTGACGGGCAGTTGGTCCGGTTCGATCACTTTGCCGCCGAAACCGAGAATCTCCTTGGGCCGCCAGAAGCGCAGCAGGATCAGCAGCGCGGCGAACGCGACCAGTGAGCCGATCACGTCCGGCAGGTACGGGCCGAGGAACTGCGACGTCGGCAGCTGGCCGAGGATGTAGCCCAGCGATCCGACGATGGCCAGCGGCCAGCCGGTGCGGATGCCCCGCTTGCCGCTGACCAGGTAGATCAGGATCCACGGCGGCACCAGCGCGAGGACGGCGACGATCCGGCCGATGGACGCGGACAGGTCGTTCAGCGGCAGGCCGGTCACCGCCGCGAGGCCGATGATCGGCGCGCCCAGCGCGCCGAACGACACTGGAGCGTTGTTCGCCAGCGCCGCGACCCGGATGGCGGCCAGGTCGGCGATCCCGAACGCGATCAGCAGCGGAGCCACGACGGCCCACGGGTAACCGAACCCGACGAGACCTTCCAGGAGGGCGCCGAAGGCCCAGGCGATCAGGATCGTCTGGACCCGGATGTCCGCCGTGGCCTGCGCGATCAACCAGTTCTTGAAGGCGTCGAACGCCCCGGTGACCACCATGGTGTTGTAGATGATGACACCCCAGAACACGATCCAGTCGACCGACCAGAAGCCGGTGCCCATGCCCAGGCCGTACGCCTTGATGGTGTCGCCGAACGGGGCGCTCCAGACGGTCACGCCGAGCACGATCGTGACGATCGCGCCGATGATGACGGCCTGCCACGCGGACAGCTTGAACACCGCGAGCAGCAAGAGCAGGACAGCGACCGGAACCAGCGCGATCAAGGTGCTACCGAGCACTGAGTGCGCGGGATTGAGAACCTGGTTGAAGTCCAGGTGGAAAAACGCCGAATGAGCCATGGCTTCGGGTCTCCGCACGTCGTCGTGGTTGAACCTACTTAACCATTGCGCTGATCATTGTCAATGAGGCCAAACCGCCAGACGCCGTTCTGTTACGGATGACCCGAGCAGTTCCATCACGTGGAAGTTCCGTCACGCGGAAACGGCGAGAAGTGGTGGTACACCATCGGATCGGGCCGGCCATCGTCTACAGTGGTGACCCGCTCGCGGCGCAGCCGCCCTTGTCAGCCGATCCGCGCACGAAGGAATTTTCGCCCCTGACGGGTGAGCCATTCGGAGCACGGCGCGCGATCGTATTCGGCGGGAGCCGCGCGGCCGGACCGGCGGCCGACACCACCTCCGGCACGGCGGCCTGGCTACCGGGCGGGCGCCTGACCCGGAGGTACCATCCCGCGGATGAGCCTGCCAGGTCGTTCCGTCAACGGTGCGCGTGAGCACGCCGCCGGCCAGCACCCGGTCGGTCTGGTCGCGGGCACGGTGGCGGCCAGCCCGCTGACGTTCTCCGTCGCCGTGGCGCCGGACCAGTTCCTGCAACTCGACGACGTCGTCGTCACGAAGCGGCTGCTGCCCGACGGCCGGACCGTCGCGGTCGCCGGCGTGGTGACCGACGTGGAGGCGGCGCACGAGGGCGCCCGGTTCCCGTCCGACGTGTTCCTGATCGACCAGGGCACGCTGCCGGCCGAGGTCAGCGAGGTCGCCGAGGTGACCGTGACCAGGGTCGAACCGGAGGTATACGTCCCGCCGCGGCCGGGCACCCAGGTGACCAGGGCGGTCGGCGGCGAGCGGGACAGCGCGCTCTACTTCGACACGATGGCGAACGCCAAGGTGCCGGTCGGGCTGGGCAGGGACGGCCAGCCGGTGTACCTCAACTTCGAGTTCGTCGACGGCACCCGAGGCGGCCACGTCTCCATCTCCGGCGTGTCCGGCATCGCGACGAAGACGTCGTTCGCCACCTTCCTGCTGCACTCGATCTTCCACTCCGGCGTGCTGGCCGGCGAGGCGCACAACACCAAGGCGCTCATCTTCAGCGTGAAGGGCGAGGACCTGCTGTTCCTCGACTACGCCAACACCAGGCTCACCGAGGAGCAGCGGGCCAGGTACGCCATGCTCGGCCTGCCGGCCAGCCCGTTCGGCAACGTCCAGGTGTTCGCGCCGCCCCGGCCCGGTGACGCCAGCGGCACGCCGGACGTGCGGGCGCGGGACAAGGCGGTCAGCCCGTTCTACTGGACGCTGGCCGAGTTCTGCGAGCAGGAACTGCTGACGTTCGCGTTCGCCGACGGCGAGGACGAGCGCAGCCAGTACACGATGCTGATCGGCCAGGTTGCGGCCCGGCTGCGGCGGGACATGGTGCGGGCGGGCGACGACGGCGCGGTGACCATCGCGAAGGTCGAGGCGCGCAACGGCGGCCCGCTGCGCACGTTCGAGCAGTTGGTCGGCCTGATCGAGGACGAACTGGGCAACGAGGACACCCGCCGGGACTGGGTGGCGGGCAGCACGTCCACCGGCAGCGTCAACGCGTTCCTGCGCCGGCTGCGTTCCGCGGTGCGCCCGCTGTCCCCGCTGGTCCGCGGCGACCTGCGGCACCGCACCGACCACTCGCTCACCACGGGCAAGGCCCAGGTCACCGTGATCGACCTGCACAACCTGCCGGACCGGGCCCAGCGGTTCGTGGTGGGCGTGACGCTGCGCCAGGAGTTCCGCAACAAGGAACAGCAGGGCACGGCCCGGCCGCTGATGTTCGTGGTGCTGGACGAGCTGAACAAGTACGCGCCCCGGGACGGTGACAGCCCGATCAAGCAGATCCTGCTGGACGTCGCCGAGCGCGGCCGGTCGCTGGGCGTGATCCTGATCGGCGCCCAGCAGACCGCCAGCGAGGTGGAGCGGCGGATCGTGGCCAACTGCTCGATCCGGGTGGCCGGCCGGCTGGACTCGGCCGAGGCGGCCCGGCCGGAGTACGGCTACCTGCCGCCCGCCCAGCGGCAGCGCGCCACGCTGGCCAAACCGGGCACCATGTTCGTCGCCCAACCGGACATCCCGGTGCCGCTGGCGATCGAGTTCCCCTTCCCGGCGTGGGCGACGCGGCCGGGGGAGAAGGGCGCGTGGAGCGGTGTGGACACCGGTCCCACGTTGCCCGCCGATCCGTTCGCCACCATCCCGGACGACGACGCACCGCCCTTCTAGAGGACCCATGAAGATTCTGCACACCGCCGACTGGCACGTCGGGAAGATCCTGAAGCACCAGCCGAGGTACGCGGAACACCAGGCCGCGCTGGGTGATCTGGTCCGGATCGCGGACGAGGAGGACGTCGACGTCGTCATCGTGGCCGGCGACCTGTTCGAGACGTCCGCGCCCAACCCGCAGTCCCAGGGCCTGGTCATGCGGGCGCTGCTGGCGCTGCGGGCCGAGGGCCGGCACGTCGTCGTCCTGGCCGGCAACCACGACAGCCCCCGGCTGATCGGCGAGGTGTT
>DATEPR010000617.1:0-2417 GCA_035273045.1 Pseudonocardiaceae bacterium
GTAGTGCCACGGGCCGAACGCCCGCTGCCCTGGCGACGCCGGCCACGCGACCACGCACAGCGCCGCCCCCGGCTGGCCCCACAGGTGCCGCAGGTGTCGCGCGAACACGGCACGCTCGGCCACCCCCGCGCGCGCCGCCCACAGGCGAGGGCTCGACCCCCGGTCGGTCACCTCTCCATCGTCGCCGCTGAATCGTTCCGGATGTCCGCCCGGGAACCCGAACGGATCACTCCCAGGCGACGCCGAGATCGGCGTGCTGGCGTACCCACGTGTGCATCACGATCCCGGCGGCCACCCCGGCGTTGATCGACCGGGTCGAGCCGAACTGGGCGATCGACACCACCAGCGCCGCGGCCGCGCGGGCGTCCCCGGTCAGGCCGGGTCCCTCCTGGCCGAACAGCAGCAGGCAGCGCCTGGGCAGTGTGGTCGTCTCGATGCGGACCGAGCCCGGGGTGTTGTCCACCGCCACCACGGTCAGCCCCTCCGCGGCGGCGAAGCAGGCCAGCGACGCCACGTCCGGATGGTGCACCACGTGCTGGTACCGGTCGGTGACCATGGCGCCCCTGCGGTTCCACCGGCGCCGCCCCACGATGTGCACCGCCCGCGCGCCGAACGCGTTCGCCGTCCGCACCACGGTGCCGATGTTCAGGTCGTGCTGGAAGTTCTCGATCGCCACGTGGAAGTCGTGCCGCCGGGTGTCCAGGTCGGCCACGATCGCCTCGCGCCGCCAGTAGCGGTAGGCGTCCACCACGTTGCGCCGGTCGCCGCCGGCCAGCAGTTCGGGGTCGTACCGCTCGTCGGCCGGCGGCTCACCCGGCCACGGGCCGACGCCGACGTCGTGGCCGTTCACCCACTCCGTCGGCCCGGGATCGTCTGTCACGCGCTCACGGTAGAACCCGGCTTCTGCTGTTCGCGCCGGGCCGAGCGGAGCACGATGCCCACCCACGAGACCAGCACGATCACGCCAGCGATGATCTGCACCAGCAGCACGTCGTCCGCCGGGTACAGCACACCGGTGAGGTACGTGTCGATGAAGCCGCCCTGCAGCGGCGGCAGGCCGCCGGCGTGCCGGAAGTAGTTCTCCAGCCAGGTCAGCGGGCACACGACGGGCATGATCAGGCTCAGCACCGCCCACGCGATGGCGACCAGGTGGACCGGCAGCGTCCACCGCCACCGCCACACCAGGAAGCCGCCGAACACGATGTACGCCATCACCACGAAATGCACGCCGACGGTGATGTCGTCCAGGATGCGTCCCGCCATGCCCATCCCTCCCGGTGCCAGCCTAGAACGCCGATCATGGCGACGCGAGGGTCTTGACCAGTTGGTCGACTGACGTCGGTCACCCGGTCACAGTCCGAGATCGGCACGGTCCAGCAGATAGCGGTAGGACAGTCCGGCGGCCTCGATCGCCTGTGCCGCACCGGTGTCCCGGTCCACGATCGCCGCGACGCCGACCACGTCCGCGCCGGCCGCGCGCAGCGCCTCGACGGCGGTGAGCACGCTGCCGCCGGTGGTCGACGTGTCCTCGACGGCCAGCACCCGCCGGCCGGTCACGTCGGCGCCCTCGATGCGCCGCCGCATCCCGTGGCCCTTGGTCTCCTTGCGCACCACGAAGGCGTCCAGCGCCCGGCCCGGCGCGTGCATCATGGCGATCGCCACCGGATCGGCGCCCAGGGTCAGGCCGCCGGCCGCGGTGAAGTCCCAGTCGGCGGTCAACTCGCGCAGCAGCGTGCCGATCAGCGGCGCGGCCGCGTGGTGCAGCGTGGCCCGGCGCATGTCGACGTAGTAGTCGGCCTCCGCGCCCGAGGACAGCGTGACCCTGCCGTGCACCACGGCCAACTCCCGCACCAGTTTCGCGAGTTCGGCCTTCGCCGCCTGATCGACCACGGCGACCACCCTAGTTCAGGCGCGGCTCCGGCCGGCGAAACGCCGGCGGGCCACCCGGCGCACCAGCCCGCGCGGCAGCAGCCGGCTCGCCGCCACGATCGCCTTGTACTGCGTGCCCGGGATCGACACCACCCGGCCGCGGTGCAGGTCGGCCAGGCAGTCGGCCACCACCCGGTCGGCGCCCAGCCAGAAACCCGGCGGTGTCCTCGGCGCCGGCACGCCGGCCCGGGCGTGGAACTCGGTCCGGGTGAACCCGGGGCACAGTGCCAGCACCCGCACGCCGGACCCGGCCAGCGACGCCGCCAGGCCCTCGGTGAACGACGTCACCCACGCCTTGCTCGCCGGGTACGTGGAACCCCGGCCGGGCAGGAAACCGGCCACACTGGACACGTTGATGACCGCGCCGGAACCGCGCGCCACCATGCCCGGCAGCACCGCCCTGGTCAACCCGAGCACGCTGGTCACGTTCACGTCCAACTGGGCCTGGAGCTCCTTCTCCGGCGCGGTCCAGAACTCGCCGGCCAGGG
>DATEPR010000618.1:0-12246 GCA_035273045.1 Pseudonocardiaceae bacterium
GTGCTGCGTGAGGAACCGGAGCGCAGCGAACGGGTGCTGGCCAACGCCGCCGAACTGGCCGACCGGCTGCGTGCGGCCGGGCTCCGGGTCAGCTCGCCGAGCGCGGCGGTGGTGTCGGTCCGGGCGCCGTCGCCGGACGAGGCGCTGGCGTGGTCACAGCGGTGCCGGGAGGCCGGTGTGGTGGTCGGCTGCTTCCGCCCGCCTTCGGTGCCGGACAAGGTTTCCCGCCTGCGGCTGACCGCCCGCGCCGACCTCACGCCGGCGGACCTGGACCGGGCGGTGGAGATCATCAGGCGGTCGGCGCCGGGCGCCGCATCGTGATGTGCGGGATGCCGTCCTCCACGAACTCGTCGCCCACCGGTTGGTAGCCGAAGCTCGCGTACAGCCCGGCGACCTGGACCTGCGCGTCCAGCACGGATTCGGCATCGCCGATGTCGGCGAGGGCGGCCTCCATCAGCCGCCGGGACAGCCCCTTCCCTCGGGCGTCCCGCGCGGTGCAGACCCGGCCGATCCGGTAGCCGCCGTCCGGCTCGGTCAGCAGCCGCAGGTATGCGGCCGGCGCCTCGGGGTCGGTGTCCGACGAGATCCAGAAATGCCGCGTGTCCGGTTCGAGATCGCGGTCGTCCAACTCCTGATAGGGGCACTCCTGCTCGACCACGAACACGTCGACCCGCAGCCGCAGCAGGGCGTACAGCCGGGCGGGCGTCAGGTCGGCCGCCCATTCGCGGTGCAGCACGGACACGGCGTAGGCACTCATGCCCCGTACATAGCACACGCAGTAGACCGGGACGCGCGTCAGGCGGCCGGTTGGCCGCCGATCGGGGCAATATCCAGCGCGATTGGTCATGTCGGCCAGCTTGGAGGGACATTGCCCTGGCGTCCATTTAATGTCGACGCGGGGTGGTGCGAGTGCGCGACGGCGAAAGATCGGGAAATGTGATCTCGGGGTCGGCCGAGGGCAACATCGTCCAGGCAGCCTCGATCGGGCAGATCCATTTCCACCGCGGTTCCGAGTATCCGATTCCGGCCCAGTTGCCACTGCCGTCGGGCATCTTCACCAGCAGGGACCGTGAGCTTGCCGAGTTGGACCGGTGGTTCGCCGACGACGAACGGCGCCCACTCGTGGTGGTGATCAACGGATCGGGCGGTGTGGGCAAGACGTCACTCGCGGTGCGGTGGCTGCACGACGTCCGCCGGCATTTTCCGGATGGCCAGTTGTATGCGAATCTCGGCGCCTTTTCCGGTGGTGATGCGGCATCGCCGGAGGATGTGTTGGAGTGGTTTCTGATCGCGCTCGGGCTGCCCGCCGACCGGGTGCCCGCGGGTCTGGCCGAACGTGCCGCGCTCTACCGTTCGTGCACCGCGGACCGGGTGATCGCCGTGCTACTGGACGACGCGCTGTCCGCGGCGCAGGTGCGGCCGCTGCTGCCGTCCACCCAGCGAGGTGTGGTGGTGATCACCAGCCGGTGGCGGCTGGCCGGCCTGCGCGCGGACGGCGCCCGGTTCCTCGACACCGGCCCGTTGAGCGTCGCCGACTCGGTCGAACTGCTGCGCCGGCTGCTGGACGACGACCGGTCGGTTCGGGAGCGCGGCCCGGCCGAGGAACTGGCCCGGCTGTGCGGCGGCATGCCCATCGCGCTGGCCGTGATCGGCGCCCGGCTGGCGGCGCACCCGAACCGGCCGCTGGCCCGCGAGGTCGGCCACCTGCGTGAGGGCGACCGGCTGGCGAGCCTGTCACACGGCACCGATTCGCCGGTCGAGACCGTGTTCGACCTGTCCTACCAGGAACTTCCCCGCTGGGAGAGGCAGGTGTTCCGGCTGGGCGCCCTGCACCCGGGCCCGTCGTTCGGCGTCGACGTGCTGGCCGCCGCGCTCGGCCCGGCGGCCGACGTCGAGGACGCGCTCGACGCGCTGGTGGAGCGCAACCTGCTGGCCGAGGTCGACGACCGCCGGTTCCGCTTTCACGACCTGCTCCTGGCGTACGCGCGCCAGCAGGCGGAATGGGAGGACCCGGCCGCGCAACGGGACCACGCCGTGCGTGCCATGGCCGAGTGGTACCTGGACGTGGCCGTCGCGGCCGATCTGGCGCTGCTGCCCACCCGGCGGCGGGTCGGCCCCCGGTTCGACCGCGGTCGCCCGCGGCCGGTCGTGTTCACGTCGCACCGGGAAGCGTTGGCGTGGCTGGATTCGGAGCGGGCCAACGTGCTGGCCGCGGCGCGAGCGGCTGACGAGCACGGCTGGGACGACCTGACGTGGCAGTTCTGCGAGGCAATGTGGGGTTGTTTCGTGCACGCCCGCCGCTACGCCGACTGGCTGGCACTGCACGACATCGGCATCCCCGCCGCGCACCGGCTCGGCGACACCGTGGCCGAGGCCAGGCTGCGGGTGCAGCTCGGGCTGGCCATGGTCGGCCTGCGCCGGCACACGGACGCCGACCGGGAGCTGCGAACCGCGCTGACACTCGCCGAGCAGGCCGACGACCAGTTCACCGTGGCCACGACGCTGTCCGAACTGGCGGGCCTCGCCCAGGCCACCGGCGACCTGGCCGGCGCGCTGGACTACCTGCGTGCGGCACGGGCACTGCGCGAGGTCATCGGCACGCCCAGGGCGGTGGCGCTGTGCCGGCGGCGGACCGGCGAGGTGCTGGCCCAACTGGGCCGGTCCGACGAGGCGATCACCGAGTTGTCCGCCGCGGCCGGCGTGCTGCGCGAACTGGGCGACCTGGCACAGCACGCCAAGGCATTGGCCGCGCTCGGCACGGTGTACGCCGACCTGGACCGCACCGCGGACGCCGTGGCGGTGCTCACCACGGCGGTGCGGCAGGCCGGCGAGGTCGGGGCGGCCCGGTACCGGGCGGACGCGCAGACCGCGCTCGGCGAGCTGGCCGCGCGCACCGGGCGGGTGACCGACGCCCGGAACCACCTGACCGACGCCCTGAGTTACTACGCCGACAGCGGCGACCCCAAGGCCGACGTGGTCGCCGCCCGGCTCGCCGCCATCACCGAACCCCGGCCACCAGCGCCAGATAGCTGAGCACGGCCGCGCCGAACACCTCGGCATCCACCATCGCGTGCCGTCCGTCCCGGCACAGCACCAGGCAGCCGCCGGACGCCATGCCGACCGCGACCAGCCCGCATCCGGCGCACCGCAGGCTGGTCCGCACCGCGACGCCGATCGCGGCAGCGGGTGTCGGCTGGGCCGGCGCGATGAGCACGTCGGCCAGCGGCCACCACCGCCGGTCGGCGTACTCGTCGCGCACCACGAGGAACATGTCCGGCGCGCCACCGGCCAGGCACCACACCACCTGGTCGACGCCCGCGGCCCGGCCGACCACCACGCACCGGATCCGGCTAGTCATGGCGGAGCAGGCCGTGGTCGGTGCCGGAACGGATCGGCGTCGGCGGCGGGAGCGCCGGGATGGCCGGCGGTGCCGGTGGTTCGTCGATCGCCAACAGCCGGTACATGGCCCGGCGCAGGATCGCCGCGGCCTGACCGGGACGGGACGTCAGGCACGCCCGGATCCGGGGGCCGTGCGGCACGGCGGCTTCGAGTTGGCCGGGCAACGGCCGGCCGGGATCCAGCCTCGGTACCCCGGCGGCCACCGTGTCGGCGAGGCTGCCGGGCCGGACAGCTCCGTCCGGGTAGGCCGCGAGCACGATGGGCCGACCGATGGCCGCCGCGTACTGGGTGCTCGAACCATGGTCGCCGATCACGACGTCGCTGGCGATCGCCGTGGCTCGCCACCCCTCCTCCGGCGGCATCAGCAACAGGCCGTCGCGGATCTCGCCGGCCAGCCAGGAATGGATCTGGCCCCTGCCGTGCGCCGCCCAGACGCGGGGGTGCAGGACGAGCGCGACGCGGTGCGACGCGGGCAGTTCGTCGATCAGCCGGCGGCACAGGTCGACGTGCCGGCCGAACGTCGACTCCGGCGTCCACGTCGAGCTCACCATGACCAGCCGCTCGTCGCCGGTCACGCCGAGCGCCTGCCGGTAGCCGGCCCGCAGCGGTGCGCTGGCCGCCATCCGGTCGTAGCAGATGTCACCCGCCACGACCGCTCTGGGCACCGCCTCGGGGCACGATCGGCGCAGCACGGCCAGTTCGTCGTCGTGGGTGAGCCCGATGACGGTCGGGACCACGACGCCGTTGCGCACCAACGTCTCCCTGGCCAGGCCGATATGGGGGCGGGCGTCGGGCGACCGGCGGCTGTACTTCCGGGAGATCAGGTTCGTCGCGCCGTGCGGCACGGTCAGGATCGGTCCCCTGATCCGTTCGAGTTCCACGTGGCTGGCCGCCAGCACCAGGTCGAACCGATGGTGCACGGCCTGGTGCCACGGCACCACGAACCTGCCGTCCCGGCGCACGAACTCGTGCAGGCCGTGCCACGTGTGGGTGGTCTCCGGGACGGTGAACACGAGCTGTACCCGGTGATCGCCGGCCAGCAGCGGGACGAGGTCGAGCAGCCGGGTGCCCGACGTCATCGTGGGCATCATGACCAGCACGCAGCGGCAGCCGGTTCTGGTCAGGCACCAGTCGGCGTCGATCGGCCCGCGCAGCCACAGGTCAGTGAGCATCGCCGAGCACCTCCAGCAGCGTCGGCGTCCCGCCGGTGCAGTCCACGACCGGGACGTCCGCGCCGACCGCGGGACCGGCGACGGCCCGGTGCCGGGTCAGCACCAGGACGAGATCGGCGGTGTGCCGGTCCGCCGTCGTGGCGTGCAGGACGGTGCCGTCGGGCAGGCGCAGTTCCGGCACGTACGGGTCGTGGTGGGCCACGTCCGCGACGCGCCGCAGGTGCTCGATCACCCGCACCGCGGCCGACCGCCGCACGTTCGCGACGTCCGGCTTGTAGGTCACGCCGGCGACCAGGATCCGGCGGCCGGCGAGCGGAGCCATCCGGTGTGCGGCGAGCAGGCGTTCGATCCGGCGCACCACGATGGCCGGCATCGCGTCGTTCAGCGCCACGGCGGCGTCGACGATCGCCGACGGCACCCCGGCCCGCCGTGCCACCGCCGCGAAGAACCCGGCGGACACCGGCACACAGTCACCACCCGCGCCCGGACCTGGTTGGTGCGGCAGGAATCCGTACGGCTTGGTCGCCGCCGCGGCCACCACCTCGTGCACGTCCACATCGGACTCGCGGCAGAACTCACCGAGCTCGTTCGCCAGTGAGATGTTGACCAACCGGAACGTGTTCTCGAACACCTTCACGAGTTCGGCGACCCGCACCGAGCTGACCGGCACCACGTGATCGGTGACCCGGCGCAGGAAGCGCACGGCGAGATCGGTGGCCGCGGGCGTCATGCCCGCCACCACACGGGGCACGTCGCGCAACGTGGCGGCGGCGCCCGGAGCCAACCGGACCGGCGAGTACGCGAGATGCCAGTCGACACCGGACCGCGCGGCCAGCCGGTGACGCACCAGGTGCTCCGTGGTGCCGGGCGGGCAGGTGCTCTGCACCAGCACGAGATCGCCGTCCCGCAATGCCGGCGCGACGGAATCCAGCGCCCGGGTGAGCGCCGACAAATCCGCCCCATCGCTGTTTCCGGCCGGTGTCGGCACGCAGATCACGTGGATTCCGGCGACCGGTGCCGGGCCGGAAGTGTCCCGGATCGTCAGCGTTTTCCCAGCCAGTTGCGCACGCAGTTCCGACTCGCACACCGTGCCCAGACCGCAGCCCGGCAGTGCCCGCGTGATCTGCCGTACCCGTTCGCCGGAGTCGTCCAGACCGACGACCCGCAAACCCGCACGAGCAGCGCCGACCGCGGTCGCGAGGCCGGTGAAGCCGAGGCCACGTACCGAGACATCGAAACATTCCAACATGTCCATTCCCATCCTCCGCGCAGCGTGGACCAGGGCGGATGCCCAGGTGACCGGCACGACCAAGCGTCCGCCACCGACCTGTCCGAACGGCGGGCACGCTGCCAACAAATGGCTTACAGCGCAGATCAACGGGCCGCGATGCCTCGATTCGATCAGTCTCTCACATGCGTTTCATCAGGTTCGCGAGGTCCATTGCCCGGCACCTTTCAGTTCACTGGACAATCGCCTGACAATTCCCGTCAGGTTCGGCATCCGTACAGGTCAGCCTGATTGCACGGGTGGGTAGACCGTTGTACGGTCGAGTGGCCGAACAATATTGAGCACGTAGGGCACGGCGGACCAGCGAGGGGTGGTCCCATGAGCTCACGATTCCGTGTGTTGGGGCGAACCGGGCTGCTTGTCGGCGGACACTTCGACAACCGCTGGGGATCACGCAAGAGCCGCGGGATGCTGGCCGCCCTGCTGCTGTCGCCGGGCCGCCCCATGTCCATGGCCGACCTGACCGAATGGGTGTGGCCGCCGGACGCCGAACCGAAGCCGCCGCAGTTCCACACCCTCGCGTTCCACATCAACAAGATGCTGCGCGGGATGGACCGTCCGCCTGGCCTGATCGGCGAGCACCACACCTACCGGCTCGTCGACGTGACCACCGAGGACGTCGACGTGTTCGATTTCCGTGACCTCGTGGGCCGTGCCCAACGGCTCAGCGATCACGGTGACCACAAGGGCGCACGGGACCTGCTGCTGTCCGGAATGGACATCTGGTCGGAACGTCCGCTCGCCGACCTCGACGGTGACCGCGCGGCGAGCTGGCGCCGTTGGGCCATGGAGGGCATCTGGCTGCCCGCGCAGTCCGACCTGATGGAACAGCTGTGCGCGCTCGGCGAGTTCCAGGAGGTGCTGCGGCGACTGGACGAGCTGCCGGCCGAGTACCAGACCAGCGAGCACGTGATGTACCGGCGGCTGGACGCGCTGTACGGCCTGCGTCGCGGTCATGACTGCGGCGTCTTCGTGCTGACGATGCGCAGGCGGCTGATCGAGGACGGCGACGACCTGGCGGCCGAGGCATTGGTCGCGTACTACGACAGGCTGATCCACCGATCCGAGACGCCAGCGGTCGTCCGGCGTGAACCGGCACCCAAGGTCCCGCACATGCTGCCGCACGACCACCGCGACCTCGTCGGCCGGGAGGCCCAGCTCGTCGAGTTGGACGAGATCACCACCGACCCGGACGGCAATCCGGCCAGCCGCATCGTGTCCCTGGAGGGCCAACCGGGCATCGGCAAGACAGCCCTCGCCGTCCGCTGGGCGCGCCAAGCCGCCGACCGGTTCCCCGGCGGCCAGTTGTACGTCAATCTGCACGGCAGCGACCCCAGGCCGGTGAGCGCGGGCGAGGCGATCACCAGGTTCCTCGCCGAGCTGGACGTCCCCGTCGAGCACATCCCGACCGCGGAGGGCCGCGCCGCGAAGTTGCGCGGACTGCTGGCCGAACGCCCGACGCTCGTGCTGCTCGACAACGCTGCGAACTCGACCCACGTGGCTCCGCTCGTGGACTGCTGCACGTCCGGTCTGGTCCTGATCACCAGCCGAACCCGGCTGACCGGTCTCGGCCAGCGCGGCGCGATCTCCGTGCACGTGCCCCCGCTAAGCCATCCGGACGCGGCGCGCTGGTTGGGGTCACAAGTGGGTGCCAGGGCGTTGAGCGAACCGGACGAGATCACCGAACTCACCCGGCTCTGCTCCGGGAACGCGCTCCTGCTGCACGTGGTGGCCGGGCAGGCGGCCAACCTGCCCGGCGTGCCGCTGGCCGAGTTGGCCGACGAACTGCGCGACCCGTCCACCCTGCTGACACTGGGTGACGACGCCGACAACCCGACGGGCAGCGCACTGGCCGCGTTCAGCTCGGCGGTCGCGGCGCTCGACCCGACCACCCGGCGGCTGTTCACGCTCCTGGGGGTGCACCCGGGCCCGGACATCAGCGTGCAGGCGGCCGCGGCCATCGCCGGCGTCGAGGTCAAGACGGTCCGCAGGACGCTGGACAACCTGCTGAACGCCTATCTCATCGACCAGCCGGAGGCTCGTGGCCGCTATCAAATGCACGACCTCCTGCGGCATTTCGCCACCATCCTGGTCGGCCAGGACGAGTACCGGGAAGAGCGTGTGCTCGCCGAGACGAGAATGCTGAACTTCTACCACCGAGCGGCATATATGGCGGACTGCGTGGCGTTTCCCGCCATGGCTCGGTTGCCGGAACCCGAATTGCTCGACGGAGTGAACGAGCCCGATTTTGGTGATGCCACGGCAGCCATTTCCTGGTATTCCAGGGAAAGGCTGAACCTGCGCGCCGCCATCGCCCTCGCCGGTTTACGCGGTGACCGATTCCGGCAGATCGCGACTGATCTCCCGCAGTGCGCCGGAGAGGTATTCCAGCGCCTTGGCTACGTGGACGACGTGATCTTCTGCCTCGACGTCGCGGTGGCGGCCGCGTCGGACGACCGGCACGCCGAGGCGTACTCCCGGCAGAACCTCGGCTTCACTCTCCTGGAAAGCAGGGACTTCAGCTCGGCGCGTACCCAACTCGAAATCGCCGAACGCCTGTACGAGGAGACCGGTGACCGGCTGGGCGCCACGGTCGCCCGGTACAACCTGGCCAGAGCCATGGTCGAGCAGGGCGACTACCGGGCCGGGATCGCCGGCTTGACCGCGGTGCTGAACGACTTCCGCGTGCTCGGAGCGACCGGGCAGGAAGCGAAGACGCTGTACCGTCTCGCGCAGGCGTGTCGCCGTTCATCGGACCTGGACAGGGCGATCTCGTTCGCCATGGACGGCAAATGGCGGGCCGAGAAGATCAACGACGAAATGACTCAGGCCGATTGCCTGACCGAACTCGGCGCGGCGTACTACGAAAAGGCTGATCTGGCCACCGCGAAAGGCTACGCGGAACGCGCGTTGGCCCTGAATGTCCGACTCAGTTCGTTGGTCAGGGCCGGCCAGGCGAGCGCGATCTTGGCCGCCGTCCAGCGCGACCAGAATGATCTTGCAGGTGCGGAGCAGCACATCAAGCGGTCGATCACCTTCTGCCGCCAGGGTCGCGATCTGGTCGGTGAGGCGGCAGCGCTGAACATGCTGGCCGAACTGTGCCACAAACGCGGACGACTGCACGAGGCTATCGACGCGTGGTCAAACGCATTGGCCATTTTCGAGAATATCGGCGATCCTCGTGCGCAATCAATCCAGATAATTCTGGACGAAGTGACGAGGGCGATGCCGGCGAGCGCGCCGCCGCAAACCGAAAGAGTGTATCGCACGTCGCCAGACTGGGCCGAGCCACCCTCCAGGTAACAGCAGCTCGTGATCGGCTAGCCTGCATCCACTCGATCAGGTGTCACCTAGTCGTGCACCTGGCGGCTCCGATCATGGCTAGGGTATGTTTGCCGGCCAAGCAATGCCCTCCGAACAAACATAGGAGTACCGTGCTGGCGTCAATCCTGCATGCCTTTACGACCGAACCGAATTCTATGCACTGGATGGTGACGCTGTTCAGGGCGATGGCGCCGGCCGGACGGTCATTCTGGTGGTGATTGCTCGTCGTCCGGCTTGCCGAAGCGGCGCCAGACCCGACCTGCCCGGTCGGAGAGGGCGCTCCCTACGTCGTTGAGCACCTTGGCCAGCGGATCGGCGGAGCCGGCCACCGTGTCTCGGTAGGAGCGGGCGGCGTCGCGGAGGTCCTGGGTCCAGGTGCTGGTGGCCGGTTGGTCGTCGCGGCGTGGGTAGTCGCCCGACAGGATGGACCGGTACTCCTCGGACGCCGCCCATCGCTGCAGTTCGGCGGCGCGGACCACGGCCAGCGGATGGGACAGGTCGACCGTGTTGAGCAGCTTGAGGACGCTGTCCCGGAGGTCGCCTTCGGCCTCGTAGTCCGCGGCCTGGCGCAGGAACGCTCCCGTGTCGATCTCGTCCGGATGGTTCGCGCCGGCAATGATCATGTGCATCCGCAGCGCGGCGGCGGGGTCCTGCGAGCACAGCAGGCCGGCGCGGTCCGCCGACAACTCCGCCTTGCGGTACCACTCCATCAGCCCCGCGATCACCGCGCGCAGGCCCCAGTACCCGCCGGGCAGCCACGACACCCCGTTCAGCATCCGCAGCAGCCGGAACAGCATCGTCCGGTACAGCGCGTGGCCGGACAGCACGTGCCCCAACTCGTGCCCGATGACGGTGCGCAGCGCGTCCATGTCGGCGGCCTGCACGATGCCGCTGGTCAGCACCACGAACGGCCGGTCGATGCCGATCGCCATCGAGTTGGTGTCCGGGTCGCGGGTGACGAACATCTCCGGCACCGGGTCGAGGTCGAGGATCGCGGCGCACTCCTGCCGCAACTCGTGCAGGCGGGGGTACTGTTTCGGGCCGACCCGGATGGCCGACGCCAGGGACAGCAGCCGTTCACCACGTTCGGTGAACGCGCCGGCGACCGCCTTCAGCACCATGGGGGCGCCGGGCACCGACCGCAGCGTGGCCAGCGCGCCCCGGTCCGCCGGGTGCTCGTAGGCCCGGGGGCTGATGCCCGGGAAGCGCACCCGTGACGTGCTGGTCCGCACGATCTCGGAGTCCATACCCCAGGCTATCCCTCCAGCTCACCTTCAAGATCAAGGTACACCGACCTGAGCCGGTCCAGCGTCTCCGGCGACGGCTCGGCCCACAGACCGCGGTCGGCCGCCTCCAGCAGCCGCTCGGCCACGCCGCGCAGCGCCCACGGGTTGGACTGGCGCATGAAGTCGCGCACCTCGTCGTCGAACACGTAACTGCTGGCCAGCTGCTCGTACATCCAGTCGTGCACCACGCCCGCCGTGGCGTCGAAACCGAACAGGTAGTCGACCGTGGCGCCGATCTCGAACGCGCCCTTGTAGCCGTGCCGGCGCATCGCGGCTATCCAGCGCGGGTTGACCACCCGGGCGCGGAACACGCGTGTGGTCTCCTCGGCCAGGCTGCGGGTGCGCACGGCGTGCGGCACCGCGGAGTCGCCGACATAGGCCGCCGGGTTCGTGCCGGTCAGCGACCGCACCATGGCGACCATGCCGCCGTGGTACTGGAAATAGTCGTCGGAGTCCGCGATGTCGTGTTCCCGGGTGTCCACGTTCTTGGCCGCCACCTGGATGCGGCGGAACGCTGTCTCCATGTCGTCGCGGGCCGGTCGGCCGTCCAGGCCGGTGCCGTAGGCGTACCCGCCCCACGTGGCGTAGACCTCGGCCAGGTCGCCGTCGTCGCGCCAGTTGCGGGCGTCGATCAGCGGCAGCAGGCCGGCTCCGTAGGCGCCCGGCTTGGACCCGAAGATCCTGGTGCTGGCCCGGCGGGTGTCCCCGTGCGCGGTCAGGTCGGCGCGGTAGTGGGCCGCGACGAAGTTGTCCTCGTCCGGCTCGTCGAGCGCCGCCACCGCCCGGACGGCGTCGTCCAGCAGGGTCACCACGTGCGGGAATGCGTCCCGGAAGAACCCGGAGATGCGCACCACGACGTCGATTCTGGGCCGGCCGAGTTCGGCCAGCGGCACGATCTCGAACCCGGTGACCCGCCGGGAGGCGTCGTCCCACCGCGGCCGGGTGCCGAGCAGCCACAACAGTTCCGCGATGTCGTCGCCCTGGGTGCGCATCGCCGACGTGCCCCACACGGTGAGGCCGACGCTGCGTGGCCACTCCCCGGTGTCCGCGCGGTGCCTGGCGATCAGCGAGTCGGCCAGGGCGCTGCCGGTGTCGAAGGCGTTGCGCGACGGGATGGCCTTCGGGTCGACGGAGTAGAAGTTGCGGCCGGTGGGCAGCACGGACACCAGGCCGCGGGTCGGCGAACCGGACGGTCCCGGCGGCACGAACCGGCCGTCCAGCGCCCGCAGCACGTTGCCGATCTCGTCGGTCGTCCGGGCCAGCCTCGGCACCACCTCGGTGCACGCGAACGCCACTACGGCGGCCACGTCCGGAGCGTCCGAACCCAGCACGTCGGCGACCACCCCAGGAACCGTGTCAACCGACCACCCGGCGGCCGACACACCGCTGACCAGGCCCCGGGCCAGTGTCTCCAGCAGGTCGACGACATCGGATCCGGTTCGCGCCGGGCCGGCGGCCAGGGTGGTCAGCTCGTCGGGGACCTTCACCGCGGCGCCGGGCAAAGCCAGCAGCTCCTGCTCGTCCAGTCCGAAGTGGACGGCCAGGGCGGAACGCAGGCCGGGCAGGGCGCCGACCGTGCCGCCGAACACCTGCCGCGACCGCAGCACGGCCAGCACGTCGTTGACCAGTTCGTCACCGGACGGCGCCCGGCCCAGCACGTGCAGCCCGTCACGGATCTGGACGTCCTTGATCTCGCAGAGGTAGCCGTCCACGTGCAGCACGAAGTCGTCGAACTCGTCCGCGTCCGGCTGCTGCTCGGTGTGCAGGTCGTGGTGCA
>DATEPR010000619.1:0-4981 GCA_035273045.1 Pseudonocardiaceae bacterium
CCGACGAAGGCGCCGACCATGTACAGCCGGGTGCTCCCCGCCGCGCTCTGCGGATGCAGCCAGCCAGCTTGTGCGGACATCGCGTCAATGATGCCCGGTACCGGTGCACCCGTCCCCGGTCGGGTGACCCAACAACCGACGTGCTGCGCCGAGCGGCGGCCGACTACGCTGACGTGCCGTGATCGAGCTCAGGACGGTGCGGGAGAACCCGGAGGCGGTGCGCGCGTCACAGCGTGCGCGGGGCGAGGACGAGACCCTGGTCGACGGCCTGCTGTCCGCGGACGAGCGCCGGCGCACCGCCGTGAGCCGGGCCGACGCGCTGCGCGCCGACCAGCGGCAGCTCGGCAAGCAGGTGGGCAGGGCCAAGGGGGACGAGCGGACCGCGCTGCTGGTCAAGGCCAAGGAGCTGGCCGCCGAGGTCAAGGCGGCCGAGGCCGAGCAGGCCGAGGCCGACGCTGCGTTCACGGTGGCGCACAAGCGGGTGTCCAACATCGTCGAGGACGGCGTGCCGCCGGGCGGTGAGGACGACTACGTGGTGCTCAAGCACGTCGGCGAGACCCCCACGTTCGACTTCCAGCCGCGCGACCACCTGGAACTAGGCGAGGGCCTGGGCGCCATCGACATGGAACGCGGCGCCAAGGTGTCCGGCGCCCGGTTCTACTTCCTCACCGGCGTCGGCGCGCAGCTGCAACTGGCCATGCTCACCATGGCGGTCCAGCAGGCCGCGGCCGCCGGTTTCGTGCCGATGATCACGCCGACGCTGGTCCGGCCGGAGGTCATGGACGGCACCGGTTTCCTCGGTGCGCACGCCGGCGAGGTGTACCGGCTGCGCGACGACGACCTCTACCTGGTGGGCACGTCGGAGGTGCCGCTGGCCGGCTACCACAGCGACGAGATCCTGGACCTGTCCGCCGGGCCGATCCGGTACGCCGGCTGGTCCACGTGCTACCGCCGGGAGGCCGGCTCGTACGGCAAGGACACCCGCGGCATCATCCGCGTGCACCAGTTCGACAAGGTGGAGATGTTCTCCTACTGCCCGCCCGACCAGGCGCACGACGAGCACCTGCGGCTGCTGGCCTGGGAGGAGGAGATGCTGGCCAAGGTCGAGCTGCCGTACCGGGTGATCGACGTGGCGGCCGGCGACCTGGGCTCCAGCGCGGCCCGCAAGTACGACTGCGAGGCGTGGCTGCCGTCGCAGTCCACCTACCGCGAGGTCACGTCGACGTCGAACTGCACCACGTTCCAGGCCCGCAGGCTGAACGTCCGGTACCGGGACGCCGACGGCCGCCCGCAGGCCGCCGCCACGCTCAACGGCACCCTGGCCACCACCCGCTGGATCGTCGCCATCCTGGAGAACCACCAGCGGGCCGACGGGTCGGTCCGGGTACCCGAGGCACTGCGGCCCTACCTGGGCGGGCGCGAGGTGCTGACACCCGCCGCGCGGTGACCGGCTAGCCTTGTCAACACATCGACACCGAGTCGGCACTGATCGGCCGGGAGGCCACGTGGCGGACAATGACGATGTCTGGCTGATCATTCCGGTCTTCAACGAGGCCACCGTGATCGGCGACGTCGTGCGCGACGCGATGCGGACGTTCCCCAACATCGTCTGCGTCGACGACGGCAGCGGGGACGGTTCGGCCGCCCAGATCCGGGCGGCCGGCGCACACCTGGTGCCGCACCCGGTCAATCTCGGCCAGGGTGCCGCACTCCAGACCGGCATCGAGTACGCACGGGCACAGCCCGGCGCGGCCTACTTCGTCACGTTCGACGCGGACGGGCAGCACCGGGTCGAGGACGTGGTGCGGATGGTGGAGCGGCTGCGCACCGAGCCGGTCGACATCGTCGTCGGCACCCGGTTCCACGGCGACACGTCGCACATCCCGGTGGCCAAGCGGATCGTGCTGCGCACCGCGGTGGCCCTGAGCCGCCGGTCGCGCCGGCTGCGGCTGACCGACGCGCACAACGGCCTGCGCGCGTTCAACCGCATGGTCGCGATGCAGATGGACATCAAGCAGTCCGGCATGGGCCACGCGACCGAGATCGTCGAGATGATCGACCTTCGCAAGTGGCGGCACGCCGAGGAGCCGGTGACGATCGTCTACACCGAATACTCCATGGCGAAGGGCCAGTCACTGATCAACGGGGTGAACATCCTGTTCGAGGCCGCCATGAAGACGGGCACGAGGCGCTGACATGGTCATCCAGTTCCTGCTGATCGCGGCAGTCATCCTGCTGCTGGTGTTCTTCCTGCGCAACCACGGCACGACCCGGACGTCGGCCGGGGTGAAGATCGGCTTCCTGCTGTTCCTGGTGTTCGGCGTGGTCGCGGTGCTGTTCCCGGACACCACCACCCGGCTGGCCCGGCTGGTCGGGGTCGGCCGGGGCGCCGACCTGCTGCTGTACCTGCTGGTGGTGGCCTTCGCCTTCGCGATGATCAACACCTACCTGCGGCTGCGGCAGTGGGAGGTCCGGTACGCGCGGCTGGCCAGGGCGCTCGCCCTGCGCAACGCCGAGGCACCGGACGAGCACCACCCGGACGACAACCCGCCGGTCTAGCGGCGGAAGTAGTCCACGGTCCGCCGCACGCCATCGGCGATCGGCACCGTGGGCCGCCAGCCCAGTTCGGCGGCGGCCAGGCTCGCGTCCAGTGCGGACGCCCGCACGTCACCCAGCCTGGCCGGCGCCTGTTCCGGCCGGTCCGGCACACCGGCCGCCTCGGCGGCCATCCGGTGCAGGTCCCGGTCGGTCGTCTGCACGCCGGTGCCGATGTTGTAGCGGCGGCCGTCGCCGGCCGGGCCGAGCGCGGCCAGGAACGCGGCGGCCACGTCCCCCACGTACACGTAGTCGCGGGTGTTGCCGCCGTCGCCGAAGATCCTGGTCGGCTCGCCGGCCAGCAGTGCCCGCGCGAAGATCGCCACCACGCCGGCCTCGCCGTGCGGGTCCTGCCTCGGGCCGTACACGTTGGCCAGCGCCAGGCTCGTGTACTCCAGGCCGTACAGCTGTCGGAACGCGTTCAGGTAGAGCTCGCCGGACACCTTGCTCACCGCGTACGGCGACAGCGGGTTCACCGGGACGTCCTCGGCCACCGGGAGCCGCTCGGGCGTGCCGTAGATGGAACCGCCGGACGAGGAGAACACCACCTTGCGGGCACCGGCCCGCCGCGCCGCCTCGGCGACGTTGATCGTGCCGAGCACGTTCAGCCGGGCGTCCCGGAGCGGGTCGGCGACGCTGTGCCGGACGTCGATCTGGGCGGCGAGATGGCACACCACCTCCGGCCGGACCAGTTCGCACACGGCGGCCAGGCCCGGATCGGTGACGTCCAGTTCGTGCAGGGTGAACTCGGCCGACTCGGCGGCCGCGGCCAGGTTCGCCTTGGTGCCCCGGCTCAGGTCGTCCACCACGTGGACCTCGTGGCCGTGCGCGAGCAGCAGGTCAACCAGTGTCGACCCGATGAACCCGGCGCCACCGGTGACCAGAATCCGCACTGCTCAAGCCTCCTGTCTGGTCGGCACCCGGGTGCTGGGGCCGAAGGCGTGCCGGGCCAGGACGCGGGCGTCGCCGGCGCGGCCGTGCCGCAGCGCCCCCGGGATCAGGGTCAGCGCGTGCAGCCGCGACGACACGTGGTGGTGCGCGACCTTGGCGGCATGATGCCAGCCCTGCGCCCGCATCCGCTCCTCGACGTCCAGGAAGTAGTTGCGCTCTTCGACGAACCGGCTCGCGCCGGCCGCGCCCATGGACGACACACTGCCCGAGTGCCTGCGGTACTCGAAGCAGACGGTGTCGTCGACGGCCAGTGAACCACCCTGCTGCGCCAGGTCGACGACCAGCGCGAGGTCCTGGACGATGCTCAGGCCGGTGCGGAAGCCGACCGACTGGATCGCCTTGGTGCGCCAGCACAGGGCGGGGAAGTAGAGCCAGTTGCCGCGCAACAGGCTCACCGCGAGCGACTGTCCGGTGAGGACGGTGCGCCCGGTGAACCTGGGCCGGTAGATCCGTTGTTTCATCTCGTCCGCCAGGCTGCGCGCCGGCCGGCCGGCCGCGTTCACGATGCGCACGCCCGGCTGGACGATATCCGCGTCCGGGTGTTCATTCAGGACGGACCGCACGGTGCTCAGGTAGTGCGGCAGCATCAGGTCGTCCGCGCCGAGGATCACCAGGTGGTCGTGCCTGGCCAGTTCGACGCACTTCTGGAAGTTCCGGCTGATGCCGAGGTTGTGTTCGTTGCGCTGGTAGGTGACCCGTTCGTCGTGCGGGCCGGCGAACCATCTGGTGGCGGCGTCGTCCGGGTAGCAGTCGTCCACGACGGTCAGTCGCCAGTCCTCGTCGTCCTGCGCCAGCACGCTGAGGGTCGCCTCCCGCATGAGGGAGACGTTCCCGTAGTAGGGCAGCATGATGTCGAAGGTCACCGCTATGGACTCCTGCGGAAAGGGCTGGTGGCCGAGGAAGGCCAACCGTAGCAAGGGGGTGGTCAGCTCAACGTCAACGATCGACCAACATGGAACTGACACCCGCGCAAGTCCTGTTGGGACATTACTAGCGAATTCTCAGGTGGCCACCACCAACTGATCAGCGACGTGTCTGGCGATCTCCAGCGCGCTCGTGGCCGCCGGTGAGGGCGCGTTCAGCACGTGCACCTGGTTCGCCGCGGTCTCGATCAGGAAGTCGTCCACCAGCGAGCCGTCCGGAAGCAGTGCCTGCGCGCGCACCCCGGCGGGCGCCCGCACCAGGTCGGCGGGCGTGATCGCCGGGACCAGGCGCGCCAGGCCGGCGGCGAACCGGCGCCGGGACAGCGACCGGACCACCTCGGCAACGCCGGTCCTGGCGTACTTCGTCGCCAACCGCCAGGTCCCCGGGAACAGCGCCGCCTCGCGAAGGTCCCGGCCGGACACGTCGGCCCAGCGGTAGCCCTCCCGGCTGCCCGCCAGCACCGCGTTCGGGCCGGCGTGCACGCTGCCGTCCAGCAGCCGGGTCAGGTGCA
>DATEPR010000620.1:0-4034 GCA_035273045.1 Pseudonocardiaceae bacterium
GTGGCGGGACACGCTGAACGCGGCGACGATGCTGGGCCAGTCCAAGTCGGTGCAGCAGGCGGAGATCGACGCGGCCTGTGAGCTGATCGACTTCCTGCGGTTCAACGTGTCGTTCGCCAGGGAGATCATCGCCGAGCAGCCGAACTCCGGTGGCGGCGACTGGAACCGGCTGGACTACCGTCCGCTGGACGGGTTCGTCACCGCGATCACTCCGTTCAACTTCACCGCGATCTCCGGGAACCTGCCGACCTCGCCCGCGCTGATGGGCAACACGGTGGTGTGGAAGCCGACGCCGACACAGCAGTTGGCGGCGCACTACTTCATGCGCCTGCTGGAGGCCGCCGGCCTGCCGCCGGGCGTGATCAACCTGGTCACCGGCGACGGTGCCGCGGTGAGCGAGGTGGCGCTGGCCGACCAGGACTTCGCCGGCCTGCACTTCACCGGGTCGACGCGGACGTTCAAGTACCTGTGGCGGCGGATCGCGGAGAACCTGGACCACTTCCGGTCGTACCCGAGGATCGTGGGTGAGACCGGCGGGAAGGACTTCGTCGTCGCCCACCCGTCCGCCGATCCGGCGACGCTGACCACGGCGCTGGTGCGGGGTGCTTTCGAGTACCAGGGCCAGAAGTGTTCCGCCGCGTCCCGGGCGTACCTGCCGCGGTCGCTGTGGGACGGCGGGCTGCGGGACCGGATGGTGGCGGACGCGGAGAGCCTGACGTTCGGCGACGTCACCGACTTCCGGCACTTCGGCGGGGCCGTGATCGACGCCCGCGCGTTCTCCAAGCACAGTGAGCTGTTCGAGCGGGTGCGCAACGAGCGGCTGGTGGACATCCTCACCGGTGGCGTGGCGGACGACCGGGTCGGCTACTTCGTGCGGCCCACGATCCTGGTGGGCGACGACCCGCACCACGAGATCTTCACCGACGAGTTCTTCGGCCCGATCCTGTCCGTGTACGTGTACCCGGACGACGACTACTCCAAGATCCTCGACCTGGTGGACACGTCGACCCCGTACGCGCTCACCGGTTCGGTGTTCGCCACCGACCGGGCCGCCGTCGAGGAGGCGCACCGGACGTTGCGGTTCGCCGCGGGGAACTTCTACGTCAACGACAAGCCCACCGGTGCCGTGGTGAGCCGGCAGCCGTTCGGCGGTTCCCGCGCGTCGGGCACCAACGACAAGGCCGGTTCCAAGTTCAACCTGCTGCGCTGGACGAGTCCCCGGTCGATCAAGGAGACGTTCGTGCCACCGACGGAATACCGTTACCCGCACATGGGGTGACGGGCGTCAGCCGGACGGGCGCACCCCACGGGCGATCGCCCGGTACTCGCGTTTGGGCAGCGCCAGGTGCACGGTGGACCCGTCCGGCCAGCGCAGTTCCTGCTCGCCCATGGCGTACGTGGGTGCGGCGGGAGCGGTCGCGGTCCACAGCACGTCCTGCCGGCCGTCGGCCATCTGGGTGAACGCGACACCGCGGGGTGACGTCACCAGCCACAGGTGGCCCTGCTTGCGCGCCAGCGCCCGCCCGGCCGCGACCGCACCGGCCTGCGGCACCTGGGCCTTCACCTCGATCTTCCGCTGCCAGCGCACCATCCCGCTCTGCGGGGTGCTCTGGTCGTTGAGCGCGGCGATGACCACGAACTGGATCAGGAACCAGATCACCATGAACACGAAACTGACCAGGTAGGCCAGGAACAGCACCGTCCACACCGGCAGCTTGGTGAAGAACCGCTGCCACGGATGGTCACCCTTGACCGTTCCGTCGCCACGCAGGCCGGGCACGGTGAACTTGACCCGGAACCGGGGTGCCCGGCCGAGGTACACCACGGACACCTGGTCCCGCCACGCCTGCGCGGCGCCCTGGCGAACCGCCTCGCGCATCCCCGCCGGCGCCGGATCCTTCACCGGGTCATTGCGACTCATGTTTCGTCGTCCCACCGCATGGTGCGCAGGATATCGACGGCGAGGCGCGCGATGTGCGGCCAGTCGACCCAGTTGTTGCTGGAAACGGACACCACGCCGAGGGTGGTGCCGCCGGGGTCGGGCACCCATGCGGTGATGGCGCGGTGCCGGATCTGCGCGGACTGCTCGCCGTCGCTGATGCCGCTCAACTGTTCGGTGACGACGGTGACCGCGGGTCCGGCGGGCAGGTCGATCTGGCCGACCTCACCCTGCCCGGCCGCCCTGTGCACTTCGAGCAGCCCGGCCACGGCGGACTCGACGTCCACGTGACTGGCCGGCACGCACAGGCTGGACAGCAGGACCATCATGAACCGGGCCGGGTCGTCCGGTGACCGGTACAGCGCCATGCCGGTGTAGTCGACGCCCTCGTCGCCGGACGTGGCGCCCACGGCCGCGTAGTACACCGCCGCCTCGGCCGCGTTCGGGTCGTCCGGCGGGAGGCCGGCGAGCGCGGCGAAGCGGGCGCCGATCGCGCCGATCCGCTCCGGTGTCGCGGCCTCGACGTCTGAGGGCAGTTCGACGAAGCCGTCGGGCAGTTCGAGGCTGAACGAGCGGGTTGGCTGTTCGACCGACGTCATCCGGCGCTCCCGTGCGCGACCTGGTGGAAGACCTGACCCGGCGACGGCAGGCCGTTACCGTGCAGGACGCTACCGGCGGCGTTCTTCGCGGCGTCCTCGGCGTTGCCCAGGTACGGATGGATCTGCCACATGCCGACCTTGATCGCCGTGCCCTGCACCGCGCCGACCACGGAGCCGGCGACCGTGCTGGCCACCTTGCTGGTGGCGATCTTCTCCGACAGGCCAGGCACCACCTTGGCGATCTTGCCGGCCGTGTCGGTCCACTTGGTGAACTGCGTCTTGGACAGGTCGGTCAGCGTCTTGCCGGCCGCCTCGACGCCCTTGGCCAGGCGGCTGCCGTCCTCGGCGGCCTGGAACGCCTTGCCGGCGGACTTGGCGACCTTGATGACGTTGCCCGCCTTGGTGGCGCCCTTCATCATGGCGCCGCCCGGGATCAGGCCGATCGCGTCCTGCGCCAGCGTCGCGTTGGACACGTTCGCGCCGGCCGCCTTGGCCAGCGCGTGCGCGCCCAGCGCGCTGGCGTTCACGCCGATGGACACGCCCTCGACCACCTCGCCGACGATCGGGATCTCGGCGGTGGCGGCCGCCGCGATGCTCAGCACCGTGCCGACTGCGCTGAGGACGTCGCCCACCTTCGCGATCACGTTGGCGTGCTTCTTGACGAAGTCCCACGTGTTCTTCGCCAGGTCCTCCAGGCCGTGGAACGCGCTGCTGAACGCGGAGCCGACGCTGTGCCAGAAACCCCCCGGCTTGTGCGGCGCCTCGTCCTTGGCCTTGTTGAGCGCGTCCTCCACCTGCTTGACCAGTTCCTGGTGCTGGCTGAACAGCCGGCCGGCCTGCTGGCGGATGGCGTTGAGATCGCCCTGAGCGTTGTTCAGCTGGGACTCGGCGGCATCCAGCCGCTGCTGCGCCTCCTGCAGGGCCTGCTGGGTGTCGAACTCCTGCCCGGCCAGCCGCAGGTCCGGATTGGACTTGGCCTCGTTGAGCTGGCGAACCGCGTCCTCAGCCTGCCGTTCGTAGTCGGCGGCGGTGTGCTGCATGGACGTCAGGTCGTTGGCCCAGCCGTCCAGCGCCCGGCCGGCCTCGCCCAGCGACTGGGTGGCCTTGTCCAGGTAGTCGGGGAGCTTGCCGAGGTCGTTGTGGAAAGCGTTGGCCGCGTCGCCCTCCCAGAAGCCGCCGACCTGGCCGGCCTTCAGCATGGCGTCCCTGGCCTGCTGGAGATGGCTGGACACGGTGAGGAAGTTCGAGGCGAGCGAGCCGACCGTGCCGACGTTGCCGGGCGCCGGGTTGAAGCCCAGCGCGGGGTAGGTGCCGTCGTCGGATGACGCCATCTTGTAGTCGGCGGCGGTGTTCATGGCGTCCTGGAAGCTCATCGGGCACCTCCGGACAGCCGCTCGGAAATCGGGGACACGGTGGTGGCGGCCACCTCGCCGGCACCGGCCGCGACCGCCGCACCCACCCCGGCGCCCGCTCCGGCCGCGGCCGTGGCGACCGAA
>DATEPR010000621.1:0-8564 GCA_035273045.1 Pseudonocardiaceae bacterium
AGGCCGCGCGGGCCGGAGCCCGCGCGGCCTGGAGTCTCGGGGCCGGGATCGCTCAGCCGTGCCGGATGTCCGACCAGCCCTCGATCTCCGCCGGAGTGCGCGGACCAGGTCCAACGTAGCGGGCGGACGGCCGGACCAGCCGGCCCGTGCGCTTCTGTTCCAGGATGTGGGCGGACCAGCCGGCGGTCCGGGCGCAGGTGAACATCGCCGGCATGATGTGCGTCGGCACCTCGGCGAAGTCCAGGATCACGGCGGCCCAGAACTCCACGTTGGTCTCGATCGGCCGGTCCGGCCGGCGCTCCCGCAGTTCGGTCAGCGCCGCCTGTTCCAGCGCGGCGGCCACCTCGTAGCGCTCGGCGCCCAGTTCCTTGCAGGTTCGGCGCAGCACCCTGGCCCTGGGGTCCTCGGCGCGGTAGACGCGGTGGCCGAAACCCATCAGGCGGTCGTGCCGGTCCAGGATCGTGGCGACCACCTTGTGCGCGTCGCCGACCCGCTCGACCTCCTCGATCATCGGCAGCACCCGCGCCGGGGCACCGCCGTGCAGCGGGCCGGACATCGCGCCGATCGCGCCGGACAGCGACGCGGCGACGTCGGCTCCGGTGGACGCGATCACGCGGGCGGTGAACGTGGAGGCGTTGAGGCCGTGCTCGGCGGCGGACACCCAGTAGGCGTCGACGGCCCGCACGTGCGCCGGATCCGGTTCGCCGCGCCAGCGGACCATGAACCGCTCGGTGATCGTCTCGCACTGGTCGATCCGGGACTGCGGCACGGCGGGGTTGCCGATGCCCCGCGCCGACTGGGCCACGTAGGACAGTGCCATCACAGCGGCCCTGGCGAGTTGGTCGCGGGCCTGCTCGTCGGTGATGTCCAGCAGCGGCTGGTAGCCCCAGATGGGCGCCAGCATGGCGAGCGCCGCCTGCACGTCCACCCGGACGTCGCCGGTGTGCACCGGCAGCGGGAACGGCTCCGCGGGCGGCAGGCCGTGGCCGAACCGGCCGTCCACCAGCAGCGCCCACACGTCACCGAAGGTGACCTTGCCGGCCAGGTCCTCGATGTTCACCCCGCGATAGCGGAGGGCGCCGCCGTCCCTGTCCGGTTCGGCGATCTCCGTTTCGAAGGCGACGACGCCTTCCAGGCCCGGTACGAAACCGGGATCCCGCTGGTTCTGCTGATCCGACCGCACCACGGTGTGCACGCCCCTTCGCGAGGATTTCCCGACGGTGAGGGCATGGCACCGACCTGGCGCAGGGTAGGGCTCCGCCCGGGAGGTAGCCATGCTTGTGGTCGAACACTGCCCCCGAAAGGGTGGCGACGCAATGCGTTCGGCCGGTGTCTTCTGTCACGAATCAGCATTCGATTCAGTGAACTAAAATCGTACGGCTGGCCGAGTTCTCCGGCCGTTGCCGATACGCCGCCGTCCAACCGGCGTAAACGCGCAGTTCACCAACGTCTAGCCTCCCGGTCGGCCGATTAGTCCGATTACCCGGGGCTTCGGGATCGATCCAGTGGATCGATCAAGCCGATCATCCTGGTGGGCGGGATCACCGCCGCAGCGGTTTCGGTAGTCGCCGCGACCCCGTAGCGTGCTCCGACACGGCAACGATTGGCCGCAACTCCCCCGCACGCGTCGTCCGCACAACGGATCGGGCCGGAAGGTGGTTCGGTATGTCTGAGACCGGTATCGCGCTGGAACTGCCCGCCATGCGGGTGTCCTACGAGCAGGGCATGTTGGACGAATCCCAACTGGCCGCGACGTGGTGGGCGCAGTTGGAGCGTTGGCTGGACGAGGCGCGCCGGGCCGGGCTCGCCGAACCCAACGCGATGGTGCTGGCGACATCGGACACCATGGGCCGCCCGTCGTCGCGAACGGTGCTGTGCAAGGGAATCGACGAGCGCGGCGTGGTCTTCTACACCAACTACACGTCGGCCAAGAGCCACGACCTGAGCGCCACCCGGTTCGCGTCGGCCACGTTCCCGTGGTTCGGCATGCAGCGCCAGGCGCACGTGCGCGGCACCGTGGAACGGGTCTCCGCGGCGGAGACCGCCGCCTACTGGGCCGGCCGGCCGCGCGGCTCGCAGCTGAGCGCGTGGGCGTCGCCGCAGTCGCGGACCGTGCGCAGCCGGCTGACGCTGGAGACCGCCCTGGCCAATGTGGAGCGCCAGTTCGCCGACGCCGACCAGGTGCCGGTGCCGCCGCACTGGGGCGGCTGGCGGATCCAGCCGCAGACCGTGGAGTTCTGGCAGGGCCGCGAGGACCGGATGCACGACCGGCTGGTGTACGAGTCACGGGCGGACGAGTGGCGGGTGCACCGGGTAGCACCCTGAACGGGACCGTCAACACTCGTTAGTTCGCCTAAACTACTTGTCTGTGAGTTCGGAGCCGGACACAGCAGCTCCCGGCGCGTCTCGCGGCTCCGGCCGCCGGCGGCGGATCGGCGCGTTCATCCTGGACACGCGCCCGCTGAAGGTGGTGCCGTTCCGCCGGCTGTGGGTGTCTACGGCGGTCACCGCGATCGGCAGCCAGTTGACCGCGGTCGCCGTGCCCAAGCAGGTCTTCGACATCACCAACTCGTCCGGCTACGTCGGCCTGGCCGGTGCCGTGGCACTGGTGCCGCTGCTGGTGTTCGGCCTGTGGGGCGGTGCCATCGCCGACACCGTCGACCGCCGGAAGCTGCTGCTGGCCAGCAACACCGGCATCGCGCTGACGTCGCTGCTGCTGTGGGTGCAGGCGCTGGTCCGGCTGGACTCGGTGGCGGTCGTGCTGGTGCTGCTGGCCGTGCAGCAGGGCCTGTTCGCGATCAACCAGCCGACCCGCAGCGCCTCGGTGGCCCGCCTGGTGCCGCCGGAACTGCTGCCGGCCGCGAACGCCGTCTACAGCACCGTGTTCAACTTCGGCGCGGTCCTCGGCCCGCTGCTGGCCGGCGCGTTCATCCCGGTGCTGGGCCTGCCCACGCTGTACCTGATCGACGCGCTCGGGCTGTGCCTGACCATGTGGGCGGTGTGGCGGCTGCCGCCGCTGCCGCCACTGGCCGGTCCGATCCGGCGGGCCGGGCTGCGGGACGTGCTGGACGGGTTCCGCTACCTGAGCGTGCGACCCGTGCTGCTGGCGTCGTTCCTGCTGGACATCATCGCGATGGTGGCCGGCATGCCCAGGGCGCTGTTCCCGGAGATGGCCGAACGCACCTTCGGTGACCCGCCGGGCGGCGGTGTCGCGCTGGGCTGGCTGTTCGCCGCGATCCCGGTCGGCGCGGTGGTCTGCGGCCTGGTGTCCGGCTGGCTGTCCCGGATCAGCCGGCACGGCGTGGCGGTGGTGCTCGCGGTGTGCGGCTGGGGCGTCGCGGTGGCCGCGTTCGGCGTGACCCACTCGCTGTGGCTGGCCGCGCTGTTCCTCGGGCTGGCCGGTGCGGCCGACATGGTCAGCATGGTGTTCCGCAACTCCATCCTGCAGACGGCGGCCACGGACGAGATGCGGGGGCGCATGCAGGGCGTGTTCACCGTCGTGGTCACCGGAGGACCACGCATCGCCGACACCGTGCACGGCGTGGCGGGTGCCGCGGTCGGCACCACCGCGACGGTGGCCGGCGGCGGCCTGCTGGTCGTGGTCCTCGCCCTGGTCGCCGCGGCCCTGTTGCCGGCGTTCCGGCGCTATCGGGCCCCGCGCGCCGGCGAAACCGTGCCCGCGGCCGGTTAGGGTGGGCGAAAGCGATCCGGTATAGGGGGCGTCGTGCGTACTGTCCGCTCAGCGATGGGTCGGTGGGGCCGGGGACTCGGCATCGCCGCCGTGGCCCTGATGGTGGCCGGCGGCGCGGGCGCCTGTGCCCGGACGGTGACCGGATCGGCGGCGGCCGTGCCCGGGGTGAAGCCCAGCGCGCCCAGCAGTTCGCAGCCGCCCAGCAGTGGGTCGCAGCCGCCCAGCACGGACCTGTCCCAGGCGGCCCAGCAGGCCTGTGGCCAACTGCCCAAGGACGCGGTCACGTCCTCGTTCGGCGTCACCGGCGTCACCGTCACCGCGGACAGCGGCACCGTGCTGCCCGGTGGCATCCAGCAGATCAAGTGCGTGATCGACGCCCAGGGCGGTTTCCGGGCCAACGTCGTCGTGCAGGTCTACCCGCCGCAACTGCTCACCGACCCGAACCAGTACGTGACGATCCTGCGGCAGCGCTTCACCGACGTGCGGACGCTGTCGATCCCGGGCGCCGACGCCGCCGGCACGTTCCAGGAGACCGTGCAGGGCAACCTGGTCGACGAGGGCTTCGCCGCGAAGAAGGACACGGACAGCTCCACGATCGACGTGCTCCTCGCGGGCGTCGCCGACTCGCCGGGCATCCAGCCGAAGCTGATCGCCTTCGTCACCGCACTGGCGAAGGCCTGAACCTCTACGCTGCACCGCATGTCTGCATCGACCGGCGAACAGTTCGAGATCACATCGGCCGCCGGGCGGGTCGTGGTCACCGAGATCGGCGCCGGGCTGCGCGCCTTCGAGTGGCACGGCGTGCCCTATGTGGAGACCTACGCGGACTCGCCGCCGCTGGGCTGCGGCGCCGTGCTCGTGCCGTGGCCGAACCGGGTCGCCGGGGCACGCTGGGAGTTCGCCGGCAAGCCGCAGGATCTCGTCGTGACCGAGCCGGACCGGGGCAACGCCATCCACGGCCTGACCCGGCACCAGGCGTGGCGGCCGGTGTTGCGCGAGACGTCCCGGATCACGCTGGCCACCGACGTCGAGGTGCAACCGGGCTGGCCGGTGCCGCTGTACACCGGCATCACGTACGCCCTGGACGAGCGTGGCCTGACGGTCGAGCACACCGTCCGCAACACCGGTGACCAGCCGGTGCCGTTCGGCGTCGGCTGTCACCCGTACCCGAGGGCCGGCCGCTCGCCCAGGGACGAGTGCCTGCTCCAGTTGGCCGCGCACACCGTGCTGCCGCTGGACCCGGAATCGATGGTGCCCAGCAGCCCGGCCACCGACGTCACCGACACGGTCGCCGACTTCCGCACCCCGCGCCCGCTGGCCGGCGTCCAACTGGACACCCCGTTCGGCGACTGCCGGCCGGCCGAGGACGGCCTGGTCCACCACCGGCTGACCGGTCCGGACGGTGGCGTGGAACTGTGGGCCGAGCCGGACTTCCGCTGGGTGCAGGTGTTCACGCCGGACTCGTTCCCGGGCCGCGGGCCGGTCATCGCGATCGAGCCGATGACCTGCCCGCCGGACGCCCTGAACTCCGGCGTCGACCTGATCACGGTGACACCGAACGAGGAATGGC
The DNA here is from genome assembly GCA_035273045.1 of Pseudonocardiaceae bacterium. Taxonomy (GTDB): domain Bacteria; phylum Actinomycetota; class Actinomycetes; order Mycobacteriales; family Pseudonocardiaceae; genus DATEPR01. The sequence continues at coordinate 5,262 of DATEPR010000621.1, forward strand.
GCGGCAGTTGGGGTATCACGCCACTGACGTGAGCGACCGCTTTCCGTTAGCCTGGCTAACCATGACGGACGTGGTGATCACAGGCGGGTATGTGGTTCCGGTCGACGGTGAACCCGTCGACGGCGGATCGGTGTTGCTGCGCGACGGCAAGATCGCGGCGGTCGGTGCGGCGGCCGACGTCGACGTGCCCGACGGCGCGACCGAGGTCGACGCGGCGGGCTGCTGGGTGCTGCCCGGCTTCATCGAGTCACACGCCCACCTCGGTGTGCACGAGGACGGCGAGGCGTGGGCCGGCAACGACACCAACGAGATGACCGACCCGGTCGGCGCGCGGTTCCGGGCGCTGGACGCCATCAACCCGGCCGATCTCGGTTTCGTGGACGCGCTGTCCGGCGGCGTGACGTCGTCGGTGGTGAAACCCGGTTCCGGCAACCCGATCGGCGGCCAGACCGTGGCCGTGAAGAACTGGGGCCGGACCGTGGACGAGATGGTGTTCCGCGAGTCGGTCAGCGTGAAGAGCGCGCTCGGCGAGAACCCGAAGCGGGTGTACGGCGAGAAGGGCAAGACGCCGTCCACCCGGCTCGGCGTGGCGTCGATCCTGCGCGAGTCGTTCGTCGCCGCCCAGAACTACCGGGCCAGGCGCGCCGAGAAACAGGCCAAGGACGAGGCGTTCGAGCGCGACCTGTCACTGGAGACCCTGGTCCGCGTCCTGGACGGCGAACTCCTGTGGGACCAGCACACCCACCGCGCCGACGACATCGCCACCGCCATCCGGATCTCCGAGGAGTTCGGTTACCGGCTCGTGGTCAACCACGGCACCGAGGGCCACCTCGTCGCGGACCTGTTGGCGGAGAAGAACATCCCGGTGATCTTCGGCCCGATGTTCACCACCAGGGTCAAGGTCGAACTGCGCAACCGCACCATGCGCGCGGCCGGCATCATGGCCAAGGCGGGAGTGCAGATCGCGATCACCACCGACCACCCCGTCGTGCCCATCCACTTCCTGGTGCACCAGGCCACCCTCGCGGTCAAGGAGGGCCTGGACCGGGTGACGGCCCTGCGCGCGCTGACCGTCAACCCGGCCCAGATCCTGCGCCTGGACGACCAGGTCGGCTCGCTCAAGCCGGGCCTGGACGCGGACGTCGTGGTGTGGTCGGGCGACCCGCTGGACGTGATGAGCCGCGCCCTGCGGGTCTTCGTCCGGGGCCGCGAGGTGTACACCTACGACGAGGAGGCCGGCCAGGGCAGAGCTGTCAACCCGTACTACGTGTAGGCGACGGATTGCCGGGCGGCTTTCGCCCGGCGGACTCTAGCGCGCGGACTGCTTCAGCTCGCGGGCGATGACCATGCGCTGGATCTGGTTGGTGCCCTCGAAGATCTGCGGCACCTTGGCCTCGCGCAGGTACCGCTCCACCGGGAAGTCCCGGGTGTACCCGGCGCCGCCGAACACCTGCACCGCGTCCGTCGTCACCTTCATCGCCGCGTCCGTCGCGACCAGCTTCGCGATCGACGCCTGCCGCCGGAACGGCAGTCCGCGGTCCCGCCGCCGGGCCGCCTCCAGGTAGGTCGCCCGCGCCGACTCGACCGCGGCCGCCATGTCGGCGAGCAGGAACTCGACGCCCTGGAACTCGATGATCGACCGGCCGAACTGGGTGCGCTGGCTGGCGTACGCGACCGACTCGTCCAGTGCCGCCTGCGCCAGGCCGACCGCACAGGCCGCGATGCCCAGCCGGCCCGAGTTCAGCGCGTCCAGCGCGATCCGCAGGCCCTGGCCCTCGTCACCCATCCGCCGCCGCACCGGCACCCTGGCGCCCTCCAGCCGGACCGTCGTGGTCGGCGATCCGGTCAGGCCCATCTTGCGTTCCGGCGGGTCGGCGACCAGGCCGGCCGTGTCGGCGTCGGCCAGCAGGCAGGTGATGCCCCGGCTGCCGTCGTCGGACGTGCGCACCATCATCGTGTAGAAGTCGGCGACGCCGCCGTGCGTGATCCACGCCTTGCTGCCGGTGACGAGGTAGTCGTCGCCGTCGCGCACCGCCCGGGTGGACAGCGCCGCCGCGTCCGACCCGGCGTGCGACTCGGACAGCGCGTACGCGCCGAGCAGGTCGCCGGCGAGCAGGCCGGGCAGCAGTTCGTCGCGCTGCTCGTCGGTGGCGAACGTGGCCAGCGGGTAGCAGGACATGGTGTGCACGGACAGGCCGACGCCGACGGTCATCCAGACCGACGCCAGCTCCTCCAGCACCTGGAGGTACACCTCGTAGGGCTGCGCCCCGCCGCCCCACCGCTCCGGGTAGGGCAGGCCGAGCAGCCCGGTGCGGCCGAGCAGCCGGAACTGCTCCCGCGGGGACCGTTCCGCCGCTTCGTATTCGGCGGCCAGCGGCGCGAGTTCGTCGGTCGCGATCTCCCGCACCAGCTTGACCAGATCCTCGGCCTCCGTGGTGGGCAGCATCCGCTCGGCGGGCATCGGTCCTCCCAGGTCCTACAGTCGGACGTCCTACGATATGACGCCCCACCCCTGTGTGTACCGTCCAACGGCGTGATTCAGATGGGGCGCGTCCGGTGATCGTGGTCGGTGGCGAGGCGCTGGTCGACCTGGTGCCCTCGGCGGCCACGACGCCCGGTGAGCTCGGCCCGCTGCTGCCCAGGCTGGGCGGTGGCCCGTACAGCACGGCGGTGGCGCTGGGCCGCCTCGGCGTCGACGTGTCGTTCCTGTGCCGGGTGTCCACCGACGCCTTCGGCGACGCGCTGCTGGACCGCCTGCGCGCCTCCGGCGTGCGCACCGACCTGGTGACGCGCGGGCCGGAGCCGACCACCCTGGCCGTGGTCGCCCTCGCCGGCGACGCCAGCGCCCGCTACACCTTCCACGTGCTGGGCACCGCCGACCGGCTGGTCGCCGATCCGGGACCGCTGCCGGACACCGTGACGGCCGTGTCGCTGGGCTCCTTCTCGCTGGCGCTGGAACCGGGCGCCACCGCGTACGAGACCGTGCTGCGCCGCGAGTCCGCCCGTGGCCGGCTCACCGTGCTGGACCCGAACGTCCGGGCCGGCCTGATCGCCGACCAGGCCGCCTACCGCGCCCGGTTCACGTCCTGGCTGCCGGACATCGGCCTGCTCAAGATGTCCGACGACGACGCGCGATGGCTGGGCGGCACGGTGGCCGACTGGCTCGCGGCCGGCGTGCGGGCGGTCGTGCTGACCAGGGGAGCGGCCGGGCTCGCCGTGGTCACGCCCGACCTGCGGGTGGCCGTGCCGCCGGCGCCGGCCACCGTGGCCGATCCGAGGAGCCCGACCCACTGCGCACCTGCT
>DATEPR010000622.1:0-3199 GCA_035273045.1 Pseudonocardiaceae bacterium
TGGGCGGCCGTGGTGGCGCGACCGTGGTGGTCGTCGGTGGTGGTGGCCGGCGGGTCGTGGTGGGTGGCGGCGGGGGAGGGGGTGCCGGCAGGCAGCCGGTGGCGTCGGCCGACGCGACCGCGGGACCGGAACTCAGCGCGATCGCCGGCCCGCCGGACAGCCGGACGCGGTAGCGGGTGGAGCGGCCGAAGCTGTCGTCCTGCCGGACGTAGAGCGCGCCGTCCGGTCCGAACGACACCGACCCGTAGCCCTCGCCGCCCGGCACGGACACGCCGATGGGCGTGACGGAGCCGTGCGTCACGTCGATCCGCACCACCACGCCGTGGCCGAGCAGTGGCTGCGCCACACCGTAGACCGCTCCGGACGCCGGGTTGACGTCGAAGTCGTCGATTTCGATGGCGAGCAGGGCGGGGTGCAGCGGCACCGTGCCGACCACGTGCAGGTAGGCGGGACTACTGGCGTCCACGTCGATCGCGAACAGCCGGACGCCCGACCGGACATACCAGCGGTCGCCCACCACGGTGCCGGCGACCGCGTTCACGACTCGCGGGAACGACCGCACCGGACCGAGATCGGCGTGCCGCCCGGACCGGTCGAACGTGACCACGTGGCCGAAGGCGGTGAGCCCGTAGCCGACCGGGCCGACCGCGCCGATCGCGTTGACCCGCTCGTCCAGCGTGCCGGCGACCGTCGCCGTGTCCGCGGGCAGCGTGCGGGCCAGCAGGGTGTGGCCGGTGACCTCCAGGACGGTGCACGACGCCGGCTGTGGCACCGCGGTGCCGGGCAGCACCACCACCAGCACGGCACCGAGCAGGCACACCGCCGCCGCGCCCGGTGCGAGCCTCACCCGAACCGGTCCAGCGCTTCGCGGAACGCGTCCGGCCCGACCGCCGCGCCACCGGCGAACGGGTTCTGCAACTGGAAGATCGCGTAGATCAGCAGTGCCATCGTGCCGGCCAGGGCGGCGATGATCATGACGTGGGCGCGTTCCCTCGGCCCACCGAACAGCATCGGCAGCGCGATCGACAGCACGGTGCCGATGGCCAGCGCGAACCAGAGCACCGTGCCGACCCCGCCCTTGCTGGCCTGGTCGATCCTGGTCTGCCGGTCCTGATAGACGTTCCAGAGTTGGTTGGCCGCCTCGTTCTTGCGGTCGGTCAGCCAGCCGTAGCTGACATTCGCGGACGCGATGACGGTCTTGATCTGGTCCAGCGTCCGCCAGGCGTCGTCGTCCACCTCACGGCCGGCCCGCATTGTCGGCCATTCCTGCTGGATCACCTGAGCGGCATAGGTGCCGGCCAGGTTCCCGATCTCGGTGCGCTGCGGTTCGGGCAGCGAGTCACCCGCCCACGTGACCGCGACCAGGCTGTTGGCCTCCGCGTTGGCGTTGTCCCTGGCCGCGCCGACGGCGTCGAACAGGCCGATCAGGACGAACGCGATCAGCACCGCGTTCAGGCCGCCGACGATGGTGAACACCTGTCCCGCGGACTCGTTGTTCTCCGTTCTCCCCTCGCGTTCCGAACGGCGCCGGAGATAGTACGCGATACTACCGGCGACGGCGGCGGCGCCAATGACCCACAATGCGCCGTACAGGTACACGACCATTCTTGGAATCGCACCGCCGTTCCGGGTAGAATAAGATTTTCGGCCACCGGCGGAACGGTGGTCGAACCGTTTAGAATTTAGCTCCGTCGTTTCGTCGCGGGCAAGTGACAAATCATGCGCGCCGGCATTGTTCACCCGGTGAGGGAGCGGGCGGTCACCCATTGCCGCGCACAGTGCGACTCTCCGTATGACGCCCCGCGGCCTGTCGGGTACCGGCGCTGCTCTGTTCGGAGGGCGGTCACCTCGGCCGGACGCCCGAGCGGCAGAACGCGCCAATCGGACATCACGGCCGAACAGCTCTGTCCACTAAGGACTGGACTTTCGCCGGACGCAGCGGACGATCAGGAACACCGGGGAGCGTCCGGCCTCCGCCCGGTCGCCGGTCCAGTCCGGGTCGGGTTCGGCCACCTCGTCCACGGTCAGGCCGTGCCGGCGCAGCGCGTTGAAGTAGGTGGCCAGCGTGCGGTGGTGGGCGCCGACCTGCCGGCGCAGCGTGGACAGCTCGCCGTCGGCCCGCCACCAGCCCTCGTCGTAGTAGCGGCCACCGGTCGGCCAGGACGCCGAGATGCCGGCGCCGCCGCCGAAGCACGGGTGCAGCGTGGACCACACGAACAGGCCGCCCGGCCGCAGCGTGCGCCGGACGGTGTCCAGCGCGCCGTCCAGGTCGTCGATGTCGGACAGGCCGAAACAGCACACCACGGCGTCGAACACCTCGCCGGCCAGCAGCTCCGGCTCGGCGGCGTCCGCCTGCCGGTAGCGGATGCCCAGCGGGCGCTCCCGCTCGGCGGCCAGCGCCCTGGCGATCAGCGCGCCCGAGATGTCCACGGCCGCGACCGACGCGCCGCGGCGGGCCAGTTCCCGGCTCACCCGGCCGTGGCCGCAGGCGATCTCCAGCACCCGCAGGCCGGCCACCGGGCCGAGCAGCGCGAACAGGCACGTCGACGCCGGATCGTTCAGGTCGTCCGGCCAGCCGGCGGCATAGTAGTCCGCGACCCCGTCGTAGCGAGCCTCCATCGGCGCAGCGTACTATTGTCCGCCGACGTGTGTGGTGGGGAAATGTGAAGGGGAATCGGTGAACACGCAGGTCGAAACGCTTGAGTTCCAGGCCGAGGCGCGCCAGTTGCTCCAACTCGTGGTCCATTCGATATATTCGAACAAGGACACCTTTCTGCGAGAGCTCATCTCCAACGCCTCGGACGCGCTGGACAAGTTGAGGATCACGTCCCTGACCGACAAGGACTTGGACGTCGACACCGCTGACCTGCACATCGACCTGGAGATCGACAAGGAGAACCGCACCCTCACGGTCCGGGACAACGGCATCGGCATGTCCCGGGACGAGGTGGTGAACCTGATCGGCACCATCGCCCGGTCGGGCACCGCGGAACTGCTGGAAAAACTGCGGAAAACGCAGGACGCGGCGGCGTCCCGTGATCTCATCGGGCAGTTCGGCGTCGGTTTCTACTCCAGTTTCATGGTGGCCGACCGGGTCGACCTGCTCACCCGCCGGGCCGGCGAGACCGGCGGCACCCGCTGGTCCTCCACCGGCGAGGGCACCTACACCGTCGAGGCCGTCGACGACGCCCCGCAGGGC
>DATEPR010000623.1:0-2032 GCA_035273045.1 Pseudonocardiaceae bacterium
TCCAGTCACCAACTCGCCGCCGAGCCAACCGTCCCGATCGGCCGCCACGCGGCCGCCGCCGAGATCCAGCCCTCGGTCCCCGGCCGGACCTGTGCCGAACGGCCCGCCGTCCGCAAGCGCAGCGCACAACTGAACATGCCAGGGATCGAGGCGATCCTGTCCGAGATGATCGACGAGTGCCTTCCCAAGCCGGGGCGGCACGCAAAGTTCTCCTGGTTCGAGCCGGGCTTCAAGCTCCCTTACCGCTCCAGCTACCGCCCCGACAACTCAGTCGTCGAAGGGACGGTCCACCCGGTCGGTCAGTTCGGCGATCGACCCGATCACCCGCGACGGTCGATAGGGGAAGCGTTCCGCCGTGGTCGAGTCGGAGATCCCGGACAGCACGAGGATCGTGCGCAGGCCGGCTTCCAGGCCGGTCCGCACGTCGGTGTCCATCCGGTCGCCGATCATGAGCGCGTTCTCCGAATGAGCGCCCAGGGCCCGCAGCGCCGAACGCATCATCAGCGGATTTGGCTTGCCCACGTTGTATGCCTGGCGGCCGGTGGCCCGCTCGATGAGGGCGGCCACCGCGCCCGTCGCCGGCAGCACGCCCTCGCGGCTCGGCCCGGTCTCGTCCGGGTTGGTGGCGATGAAACGGGCGCCGGCATTGACGAGGCGGATGGCCTTGGTGATCGATTCGAAGCTGTACGTCCGTGTCTCACCGAGGACCACGTAGTCGGGATCGACGTCGGTGAGCACGTACCCGATGTCGTGCAGCGCCGTGGTCAGCCCGGCCTCGCCGATCACGTACGCCGAGCCCGCCGGCCGCTGCGAGTCCAGAAATGTGGCCGTGGCCAGCGCCGACGTCCAGATCGACCGCTCCGGGATGTCCAGTCCGGTGCGCAGCAGGCGGGCGCGCAGGTCGCGGGCCGTGTAGATGGAGTTGTTGGTGAGCACCAGGAACGGGATGTCCTTGGACCGCAACTCGGACAGGAACTTGTCCGCGCCCGGGATCAGGTGCTCCTCGTGGATGAGGACACCGTCCATGTCCATGAGGTAGTTCCAGTGTGCGACCACCCGGTCTCCTCTCGCGTCGCGGTTGCGCCGCGGCCCATGATTCCGGGCTACTCGCCGATCGGCCACACGGTGACCGACTCGGGCGGCAGTGACACGCGGCACGGTTCGCCGACACCGGGCACCCGGCCACCGGCCGGCACGGTCGCGGTCAACTCGCCACCGCCGGACAACGCCACCACGAGTTCCACCAGCGGTCCCAGGTGGACCACATCCAGGACCACACCGGGATGCCCGCCCGGCGCGTCGACGTCGACGTCCTCCGGCGGCACACACCATGTCACCCGCGTGCCGGGCAGGCCGGCCGGTTCGGCCAGGTCGACGCGGAGCCCGCCGGCCAGCAGTGTCCGGGGCGACTCCAGCACGCCGGGGCCGATGTTGCGGATGCCCAGCAGGCTGGCCGCCGTGGGCGACGCCGGGTGGGCCAGCACCTGCTCGGTCGGGCCGGCCTGCAACACCCTGCCGTCGACGAACAGCAGCACCTCGTCGGACAGCAGGGCGGCCTCCTGCGGGTCGTGCGTGACGAGCACGGTGGTCAGCGCGGTGTCCCGCTGCATGGCCCGCAGCACCCTCCGCAGCTCGTCGCGGACCGGTGTGTCCAGGCCGGTGAACGGTTCGTCGGCGAGCAGCAGGTGCGGCTGCCGGACCAGCGCGCGGGCCATGGCCACGCGCCTGCCCTGGCCGCCGGAGAGTTGGTTCGGGTAGCGGTCGGCCAGGCCGTCCAGCTTGAGCCGGTGCAGCCAGTAGGCGCCCAGCGCCGGGTCGGCGCCGACGCCGAAGGTGACCTGCTGCCATACCCGCAGGTGCGGCACGAGCGTGGAGTCCTGCGGCAGGTAGCCGACACCGCGCTGCTCGGCGGGCAGGCCGAGCACGTCCCGGCCGTCCAGCCGGACGTGGCCCGACTCGGCCCGCAGCAGGCCGGCGAGCATCCGCAGCGTGGCGGACTTGCCGGCGCCGGACGGGCCGAGGATGGCCAGGT
>DATEPR010000624.1:0-11737 GCA_035273045.1 Pseudonocardiaceae bacterium
CCCGCAGTACCGGGACGGCCGGTTCCACAACGCCGAGATCACCAGCACGATGCCGCCACCGGGCACCCTCGGCGACACCATCCGCGAGCTGGTCTTCGGCAAGCAGCGACGCCACCCCGCCGGCCCGGTGCCGATGGTCACCACCGTGCCGCCGCCGGCCCGGCGCGGAGTGCACGTCACCTGGTACGGCCACTCGTCCGCGCTGGTGGAGATCGACGGCGCGCGTGTCCTGTTCGACCCGGTGTGGGGCGAGCGGGTGTCGCCGTCCGGGCTCGCCGGACCGAAACGGCTGCATCCCAGCCCGGTGCCGCTGGCCGACCTGCCGGCGCTGGACGCGATCGTGATCTCGCACGACCACTACGACCACCTCGACCTGCCCAGCGTCCGCACCCTGCTGCACACCCAGCGCGCCCCGTTCGTGGTCCCGCTCGGCGTCGGCGCGCACCTGGACCGGTGGCGCGTGCCGGCCGAGCGGATCGTCGAGCTCGACTGGTCGCAGAGCGTGACCGTGGCCGGGCTGCGGCTGGTGTCGACGCCGGCCCAGCACTTCTCCGGCCGGCTGTTCCGCCGCGACGGCACCCTGTGGACGTCGTGGTCGGTCATCGGTCCGGACAGTCGCGTGTTCTACAGCGGCGATTCCGGCTACTTCGCCGGCTACGCCGCGATCGGCGCCGAGTACGGCCCGTTCGACGCCACCCTGATCCAGATCGGCGCCTACTCGCCGGCGTGGCCGGACATCCACATGACACCGGAGGAGGGCGTCGCCGCCCACGTCGACCTGCGCGGCGACCTGCTGGTGCCGGTGCACTGGGGCACGTTCAACCTGTCCACCCACGCCTGGACCGAACCGGCCGACCGGCTGTGGCTGGAGGCCAAGGCCAGGGACGTGCGGCTGGCGATCCCCCGCCCGGGACAGCGTGTCGACGTCACCGACCCGCCGGCCGTGGACGGCTGGTGGCAGGCACTCGGCTGAGCCGCCGAATCGTCGCGATGCCGCCGGTCAGGCCGTAACCTGGGGGCGATGCTCACGGTGTTCCTCGTCGACGACCACGAGATCGTCCGGCGCGGGGTGGCGGACCTGCTGGACGAGGCGGACGACCTGACGGTCGTCGGCCAGGCCGGCACGGCCGCCGAGGCGCTCGCCCTGATCCCGACCGCGAAACCGGACGTGGCCGTGCTGGACGTGCGCCTGCCGGACGGCAACGGCGTGGAACTGTGCCGGGAGCTGCGGTCGACGGTGCCCGAGCTGAACTGCCTGATCCTCACGTCCTACACCGACGAGCAGGCCATGCTGGACGCCATCCTGGCCGGCGCCGGCGGTTACGTGATCAAGGACATCCGGGGGATGGAGCTGGTGTCGGCGGTGCGCGAGGTGGGCGCCGGACGGTCCCTGCTGGACAGCCGCGCGGCCGCCGTGCTGATGGGCCGCCTGCGCGCCAGCCTGGACGGCCCCGGCCCGCTGGCCGAGCTGACCGATCAGGAACGCGCCCTGCTCGGGCTGATCGGCGAGGGCCTGACGAACCGGCAGATCGCCGAACGCATGTTCCTGGCCGAGAAGACGGTGAAGAACTACGTGTCCCGGCTGCTGGCCAAGCTGGGCATGGAACGCCGGACCCAGGCGGCCGTGCTGGTCACCCGCCTGCGCGCCGAGGGCCGCGGGTCCTGACGGTTCCCTCAGCCGACCGCGAGCACGCCGTGCGGTGACAGCGCGCCGCCGATCATCGCCCGCAGCTTCGTGCGGGCCATCGGCGTGGCCAGCGGTCCGCCCAGGGCGACCGCGTGGAAACCCGACGCCGCCGCCGTCAGCGTGACCCGCTGCATCGCCTGCCCGGCGTGCAGCAGCGACCGCACGTCGTCCTGCAACGACCCGATCACCACCACCAGCCGCTTGCCCAGCACCGGCATGCCCAGCGCGACCAGTTGGGCGTCGGACAGTGGCGCCAGCCACGCCTGCTCCACGTCCGCCGCGTGCCGCAGGCCGCGCAGCACCGTCAACGGTGGCCCGGCGGCCGGTTCGACCACCCGGTGCCCGATCAGGTGCGCCAGCCGCCGGTCCCATGTGGTCGCCACCCGCTGGTGTTCCGGCCGGACCGCGGCCAGCAGGCTCGGCCGGCCGGGGTCGGGCGCGAGGCGGACGTCGGCGTAGCTGCCCATCGCCTGCACGGCCAGCCGCAGGTTCAACAGCGCCCCACCGCAGGCGAGTACCCGCGCGGTGTGCCCGGTTTCGGCGTGGCTCTCGTCTTCGTGCAGTTCGATGGTCGTGGGAGTGCAGTCGAACCGCCACGCCGGCCCGCCGGGCGCCAGGTCAGCCGCCGCGAGCACCGTTCGCACCTGGTCCTCGGACAGCCTCGCTACCGACGTGCTGCCGGTGTCCATGCTCGTCTCCCAGGGGCTTGCGTCCGTTCACTCTGCGCTGGCCGGCGGCCGGGCTCGCAGCGGCAAAGGTCATGAGAGTGCCGGGTCCAAGGTCACCAATCGGCCGCCGGCTCCGCTGCGATGTACACGGTGGTGTCTTCGTGCGAGTCTGGTGCCCGTGGTGGACGGTCCAGGGCTGCTGGACGCGACGCTCGTCCGCGCGGCGCTGCTGGCCGCGGCGAGGGTGGCCGTGGAGAGCGCGCGCCTGACCGAGGAGTCGCGGCGCCGGCAGCGGTGGGCGGAGGCGACGAACGACATCATCACGCAACTGCTCGCCGGCACCGACCCGGGCGACGTGCTCCAGGCCATCGCCGACCGCACCCTGGAACTGAGCTCGGCCGAGTACACGCTCATCGCCGTGCCGGAGGGGTCGGACGACACCGCACCGGTCAACCTGACCATCGGGGCGTCCGCCGGGTTCGGCCCCGGAGTGCCCACCGGGATGCGGGTCCCGCTGGTCGGGTCGACGATCGGCGTGGTGTTCGTGGACCAGGTGCCGCGCAGTGTGCCCGCGCTGGACCTGGCGCTGCTGGACGTGACTCTCGGCCCCGGCCTGATGCTGCCGCTGCGCGCCGGCTCCAGCGTGCGCGGCGTGCTCGTCGCGGCACGCACGGTGGGTGCGCCCGAGTTCGACACGCACGAACTCCCGGTCATCGCGTCGTTCGCCGACCAGGCCGCGCTGGCCCTGCAACTGGCCAGCCACCAGTGGCGGCTGCGCGAACTGGACGTGCTGGCCGACCGCGACCGGATCGCCAGGGACCTGCATGACCACGTCATCCAGCGGCTGTTCGGCGTCGGCCTGGCGCTGCGCGGCGTGCACCGGCGGGTCGCGTCGCCGGACGTGGCGCGGCGGATCAACGACAGCATCGACCAGTTGCAGGAGATCGTGAACGAGATCCGGACCACGATCTTCGACCTGCACGCCGGCACGGTCGGCGTGCCGAGGCTGCGCCAGCGGCTGCACGGCGCGATCGCCGAACTGACCACAGAAGACGGACCGCGCACGTCCGTCCGGCTGGCCGGGCCGCTGGACCTGGTCCCCGTCGACCTGGCGGAGCACGCCGAGGCCGTGGTCCGGGAGGCGGTCAGCAACGCGGTCCGCCATGCCGCGGCGGCGAACCTGTCCGTCGCGGTGTCGGTGCGCGACGACCTGGTGATCGAGGTGACCGACGACGGAACCGGCCTGCCGGAGTCCATTGTGTTCAGTGGACTGGCCAATCTGCGGCGGCGGGCCGAGCGGGTCGGCGGCCGCTTCGTGGTGGAGCGGCCGGAATCCCGGGGCACCAGGGTACGGTGGTCCGCGCCGTTGCCGTGACGTGTCCGGGCACCGCTGAATCGTGGTGGTTGCCCCGGTTGTGACTTTGTGCCCCGTGGAAGATGCCATCCCGCCCTTAGATTCAGCGCCTTCGCGTGTTGGGCTGCTCTGGTAGGCGACCGGGGGGTCGCGGACGGGGAGGCGCAGATGCACATCCTGGTGACCGAGTCGAGTTTCGGGGAGTCGGCGCGGTTGGCGACATCGCTTCGCCAGCTCGGTTGCCAGGTGAGCACCTGCCACAGCACGGTGGGCATCTGCCGTGCTTTCGCGCCAGGCGACCGGTGCCCGTTGGACGGCGGGCGACCGGTCGACCTGGTCGTGGACGTGCGTGATCAGTCTGCACAGCTCACCGCGAGGGAGTACGGCGTCGTGTGCGCAACACGCGCCAAGCTGCCTGTGGTGCTGGTCAACTCAGCTCCCGACGTGCCGGTGTGCGTACCGGCGGGCCTGGAGTCGCGAGCGACCGGCGCCACCGTGGACACGCTGTTGTCCGCGTGCGGGCAGGCGGTCGCGCTCCGGGGGGCGGGGCCGGACCGGACCGGTGGCGGCCGGTCCGGCGCCGGCCGCCACCGTTAGCCGCGTCACCTGCTTATTCGTTGTCGGGTGCGGCCTGGCGGCAACTACCATCGTCGGCGCCATGAGTGCCACGCTGATCGCCAGGGATCTGTCCGCCGGACATGCCGACCGGATGTTGTTCACCGGGCTCGACCTGATCGTCGCACCGGGCGACGTGGTCGGGCTGGTCGGCGTCAACGGTGCCGGGAAGTCCACTCTGCTGCGCCTGCTCGCCGGGATCGACAAGCCGGAGTCGGGCACCGTGCGCCGGACGCCGGCCACCGCGAACGTCGGCTACCTGACCCAGGAGCCGGAACGCCGGCCGGACGAGTCGGTGCGTGACTTCCTGGGCCGCCGGACCGGAGTCACCGACGCGCAGCGCGAACTGGACGCGGCCACCGCGGCGCTCACCGCGTCGGCGCGGGGCGCGGACGACGCCTACGCGGTCGCCCTGGAACGCTGGCTCGCCCTCGGCGGCGCCGACCTGGACGACCGGATCGGCGGCGTGCTCACCGAACTCGGCCTGGACGTGGCGGCCGACCAGCCGATGACCGGCCTGTCCGGTGGGCAGGCGGCCAGGGTCGGCATGGCGTCGCTGCTGCTGTCCCGGTACGACGTCTTCCTGCTGGACGAGCCGACCAACGATCTCGACCTGGACGGCCTGGAACGGCTGGAGCGGTTCGTCACCGGCCTGCGGGCCGGCACCGTGCTGGTCAGCCACGACCGCGAGTTCCTGGCCAGGACGGTGAACCGGGTCGTCGAACTGGATCTCGCCCAGCAGCAGGTCCGGTCCTACGGCGGCGGCTACACCGCGTACCTGGAGGAACGCGCGGTGGCCCGCAGGCACGCCCGCGAACAGTACGAGGAGTACGCGGCGACCAGGGCCGCACTGCTGGAACGGGCCAGGACGCAACGGGCCTGGATGGAGAAGGGCGTGCGCAACGCCCGCCGGAAGGCCACCGACAACGACAAACACGTCGCCCACTTCCGGGGCGAGACCAGCGAGAAACAGGCGGCGAAGGCGCGGCAGACCGACCGGCTGATCGAGCGGCTGGACGTGGCGGAGGAGCCGCGCAAGGAATGGGAACTGCGGATGAGCATCGCCGCCGCACCCCGCTCCGGCACCGTGGTCGCCACGTTGCGCGACGCCGTCGTCCGCCGGGGCGACTTCACGCTCGGCCCGATCGACCTCCAGATCGACTGGGCCGACCGGGTCGCCATCACCGGTGCCAACGGTTCCGGCAAGACCACGCTGCTGGGTGCCCTGCTCGGCCGGATCCCGCTGGACTCCGGCGCCGCGTCGCTCGGTTCCGGCGTGCTGGTCGGGGAGATCGACCAGGCGAGGGGCCGGTTCCTGGGTTCAGGGACGCTGCTGGCCGCGTTCGGCGCCGAGGTGCCGGAGTGGCCGGCCAGTGAGGTGCGCACGCTGCTGGCCAAGTTCGGCCTGGGCGCCGACCACGTGCTGCGGCCGGCGGTGACGTTGTCGCCCGGCGAGCGGACCCGGGCCGGGCTGGCGTTGTTGCAGGCCAGAGGCGTGAACCTGCTGGTGCTGGACGAGCCGACGAACCATCTGGACCTGCCGGCGATCGAACAGTTGGAGTCGGCCCTGTCCTCCTACGACGGCACCCTCCTGCTGGTCACCCACGACCGCCGGATGCTCGACGCGGTGCACACCACCCGCCACGTGCACGTCGACGCGGGCCGCGTCACCGACCGCATCACGGCCTGAACCTGGCCAGCACCGACGGCTCGTCGAACAGCGAGATCCGGGCGATTCCGTTGTCCCGCACCGTGAGCACGGCCAGCGCGAACGGCGCGTAGCCGTCCTCGCCCCGCCGGTCGGCCAGCGCCGCCGGCTGCCCGTTGGCCGTGGTCGGCGTCATCCGCCACTCGCCGGGCGAGCCGAGCGCGTGCCGGATGATGTAGGGCAGGCAGGTCACCCGGCCGTCGAACCACGTGGTGCTCGGCGTCATCTCCAATGCGGCGTCGGCGCGCAGGAGCTGTTCGATCGCGGCGGTGTCGGACCGTTCGAACGCGGCGATGTAGCGGTCCAGGACGGCACGTGCCTCGGGTTCGGCCGGCTCGCTGACGTCGTCGTGGTCGGGGGCGACGGAGTGCATCGTGGCGCGGGCGCGTTGCAGCATGCTCTTGACCGCGGCGACGCTGGTGTCGAGGCACGACGCCACCTCGGCCGCCGGGAACGCCAGCACGTCGCGCAGGATGAGCACCGCCCGCTGCCTGGGTGGCAGGTACTGCATACTGGCGATCAGCGCGAGCCGGATGCTGTGGCGCGTGGCGACCAGGTCCGCCGGATCATCGAGCAGGCCGGTCGGCGCGGGTTGCAGCCAGCGGGTGTCCGGCGCGGCGAACCCGATCGGCGAGTCGGGATCGTCGGTGGGGTCGGCGAGTCCGGACGGAAGCCAGCGCCGGCTGTGCTGGCCCAGTGCCGTCAGGCAGGCGTTGGTGGCGATGCGGTAGAGCCAGGTGCGCAGCGAGGAGCGACCGTCGAAAGTGTGCTGGGAGCGCCAGGCCCGCAGGAACGTCTCCTGCACCAGGTCTTCCGCGTCGTCGATCGAACCGAGCATGCGATAGCAGTGGGCGAGCAGTTCCCGCCGGAACTGCTCGACCGTCTCCGCGAACTCCACGTCGGACCTGTCTTCCTCAGCCGGCTGCGGCGGCGCTGTGGAACGCCTCGATCCACCACCGGCCGTCGCGCCGGGCCAGCACCCAGGTGTCGAGTGTCCTGGTCTTGTCGTCCGGTCCGTCCTGGCCGGCGAACTGGACGGCGCTCGTGGCGTTCACGACGGCGACGTCGGCGGTCGGGAACCGGACCTGCCCGGGTTGGTGGTGGGCTCGCGAGCCCTTCAGGTCGTTGGCGAACGTGTTGACCATGGTGGCATGGATGGCGTCGCGGCCCGCCAGGTGGGCGCCGGGGAGGGTGGCCGTGGCGTCGGGGGCGTAGTCGGCGACGAAGGCGTCGGCGTCGTTGGCGGCCCAGGCGGCGTAGACGGACTCGATGGTGGCGAGGACGTCGTTGCTGGTCATGGTGTTCCTTCCGGGACGTGGTGAGTGGTCTCGCACAGGTAGACCAGCGAGGAGCCGGAAAGGAATCGGTCCGCCGCTCAGTTTCGCGCCGGTTCGACGGCCGCGCGTGTCGTCCGCCCGATGGACGACACGCGCGGGCGGTCGTTGTCCGTGCTGGGTGGGGTGGGCGGCTGGGGTGTTCGCTGTTGGTTGGTGCGGGGGGATCGCTTGTTCGCGGTTATGGCGGCCGTTCGTGGGTCGACACGCGCGGCCTATTGTTCGCGGCGGGCGGACAGGCGTCTCGTCGCTGGTAATTGCTTTGCGTGGGCTCTCGTCGCGGAGTCAGGCTGTCCACTATGTTCCGCGTTCGGCCTGCCACCATCACCGACCACGATCAGGTTCTCGACCTGCTCTGTCGGCTCCAGGCCGTGCCCTGCCATCACATCGGCTTCCACGGCGACACCCCGGCCGAAGTCGCCGACGAACTGGCCGCGCTCCACTTCCCGGCCGCCACCTTCGTCGCCGTGGACGACGCCGACCACGTCCGCGGCGTCCTCACCGTCGACGTGGACCACGGCACCGGCCGCGCCCTGTGGTACGGCCCCTTCGTTGACGTTCCGCCGCAGCACCCGGCCGCCGACCGGATCTGGAGCCGCACCGCCGACTCCCTGTACGCCGCCGCGCACTCGCTGCCCATCCTGCGCGGCATCCGCGACAGCGAGCTCTACGGCCACGTCGCCCACTGCCGGCTCGCCACGTTCGCCCAGCGGCACGGCTTCCCGCCGGGCGAGTACAGCAGCCTGCTCCTCCTGACCGGCGTCGACCTGGTTCGGGTGATCGGCGCCGTACCGGCACACCGGGTCGACGCTTTTGCCCTGCCGCCAACGGATTCCGTGCTCGCCGCCGCGCTCGTCCGGCTGCACGAGACGTCGTTCCCGCACGCGCCGGCCGGATCGCTGTTCGCCGGGACCGTCGTCATCGCGACCGACGGCCCCCGCCTGATCGGCTACGCGGCCGGCCGGGCGCAGGAGGACTACCTGATCGACTTCGTGGCCGTGGCACCGGAATCGCGCGCCGGGGGAGTCGGCGCCGCGCTCGTCACCACTCTCGTCCAGCGGCTCGCCGACCGGCACGGCGCCCGTGAGTCGGCCTGCGCGGTGGTCGCCGGCGGCAACGCGCCCGCCCGCCGGATGCTGCACACCCTGGGCTTCCAGCCGCACCTGGAACTGGTCAGCTACCGCCGCCGGGCGACGTCGCTGGTCGCGTGAGTGGCACCTGCCAGCTCACCGTCACCTCCGCCCCGGCCAGGTCCACCCCGCAACTGCCGCCGAGATGCTCCGCCCGCCGCCGGATCCCGGCCACGTCGACCGCGTGGTCGCGCACCCCGCCGGTGACCCGCAGCAGCACCCCGTCGTCGTCTGCGTTCACGCTGATCACCGGCGCAGCGCCGGACGGCCGGACCACGTTGGCCAGCACCTCGCGGACCACCGCCACCACGTCCGCGGCCACCGGTCGCAGCCGGTCGCTGTCCACCGCCCCGGTCAACCGCACCTCGGGCGCCGCTCCGACACCGGCCTCCCACTGGTCGACCACGTCGAGCACCTGGTTGCCGAGCGACTGCTGGCCGGGCGCGGACGACGCGAGTTCGAAGATGGCCGCCTGGAGGTCCTTCACCGCCCGGTCCAGGTCGCCGATGGCACCGGCCAGCACCGGCGCGACCGGCGGGTACCGGCCGGCGGCGGACTGGAGCGCCAGGCTGGTGGTGAACAGCTGCCCGACGACGGTGTCGCCCAGGCTGCTGGCGATCCGTTCCGCCTCCTCGTACCGGGCGAGCTGCCGGCCGGCCTCGGCCGCCTTGGCGCTCTCGGCCAGGATGCGGGTCCGCATCGCCTCCACGGTCTCGCCGACCGTGACGATCTCCTGCGGGCCGGACACGTCCACCGAATGGTCGAGATCGCCGCTGGACACCCGCCGCACCTGGGTGAGCAGCCGGTTCAGCGGCACGGCGAACGACCGGCGCAGTTGCCACGCGGCCACCGCGGCCAACACGGCGGCCGCGATCGCCGCGCCGATCGTCACGTTGTTCGCCATGGACTGCGCCGCGTTGGACTCCTGGAGTGCCGTGTTCACCTGTTCGTTGATCCGGTTCTGCAGGTCGGCGGTCCGGGCCCGCAGCGCGTCGAACAGCGTCTTGCCCCTGCCGACCGCGTCGATCAGCGCCTGCCCGGTGAGCTGCCCGTTGCGGAACGCGACCAGTTCCGGGTCGATGGCCTGGGTGCGCCAGGCGTCCGCGGCCCGGGTGATCCGGTCCAACGCCTGGGCGGACGCCGGGTCGTCGGCGAACAGGTGGCGCAGCCGTGTCGTCGCCGTCGCGGTCTCACGTTCACCGAACGTGTACGGCTCCAGGAAACTGGGGTCCCTGGTGAGCAGGTAGCCGCGTTCCCCGGTCTCCTCGTCGATGTACGCCTGGATCAGGTCGGCCGTCTCGACCTGGGCCGGACGCAGCGTGTTGGTGAGGCGGTGGCCGACCGAGCTCAGGTGCAACCGCACCGCGGTCGTCGCGCCCGCGGTGACCAGCAGCAGGGCCAGCAGGCCGCCGACGACCAGGTACACACGCCAGCGCACGGTGCGTGGTCGCCAGCCTCGCCATGTCACGGTTGGTAATAGTGGCCCGTCAAACGCTCCTGAGCCATCCCTTTCCGGTGGCGACCGGCCCGCGCGGTGGGGTTGTCCGTTCCTTCCGGCTCGGCCAGGTTGGTGACCAGCGGTTCTGTTGATCCGGAATGATCGGTGCGCAGGCGAATCAGAGTGCTTTCCGGTCCGCCGATGGCCTGCATGGAGTAGTCAAATCCTGGACACGGCCGGGTTCTTTAATCTGTTCGGGTGAAGCTGGTCGCGTAACGCGGAGTATCCAGATCGGGGTGTCCTTTAGGCAGGTCGGCTGAAGGGACTTGCCCCGGGGAGGTATTTTGGAGTCGGGAAGGGGATCGACGTGAGCGGGTTGCGGACACACACCGAGCAGGTCGGTCACCGCGTCCGCACGATCACCACCGGGCGACGGGGTCGGCATGGCGCGACAGCTGACGAAATCGACAATTGCGTGGCATACCTGGACCGGGTCGCGGATCACCTGGAACAGCACGGCCTTCTCGTCGATGCCATGACAATTGATGCCCGGAAACCTGTTTCCGCGCGACTTTCGGTCAAAAAGGAATCCGGCGAGGCCATCCCTGGGGTGGGCAGCGCCATATCGCTGGAGTGGCAACGGGATTTCGGCTGGTCCACGACCACTCACGGGCCGGACGCGCCCCGGGACGGCTGGTTCCACCTCTACGCCGACGATGCCGCCTCACCCGGCGTGGTCACCGAGTTCGTGCTCAACGAGGTCCTGCCGAACGGCAAGCCGGACACTCCCGGCACGCCAGCCGTCGCGCGCTGAACCCACGGTTCGACACGCCAGTGGCGCGGAGGCAGTCTCCGCGCCACTGGTCGTCCCCCTGCACGGCGGGACCGGTGCGAACCCCCGGTGGTCCCGCGCGTTCTGGATCAGCGTCCACCACCCTTTGCCGCCTTCCGCCCGAACCCGCCCGCACCCAGGCCACCGCCGCCGAGCCGCACCTGGGGCAGGTTGGCCGTCGGCACCGGCGCGTTCATGTTGGCCAGGACCACCTGGTCACCGGCCCGCAGGCCGCCGGTGACCTGCGTGACCGCCGGTCCCCGCACGCCCAGCGTCACCCGCGTGACGCTCGCCTTGCCGTCCACCACCTTCTTCACCACGCTGAAGCCACCCAGCGTGGTGATCGCGGACGTCGGCACGGTGATCGCGGCCTGGGTCGTGCCCAGCGTGATCGACACCGACGCCGTGGCGCCGTCGAACAACCGCTGCGACGTGTCGCCCAGCGAGATCGTCACCGGATAACTGGCCGAACCGGACGACGTCGTCGTGCCCAGCGCGCCCACGGCGGTGACCGTGCCGGCGATCGGGGTCGTGCTGCCGTCCGGTGTCACCGTCGCCTTGTCGCCCGGTTTCACCTGGCCGACCTGGCTGTCCGTGACCGCCGTGGTCACCTCGTCCTGACCGGAGCCGATCACGACCACCGCGGCGTCGGCCGAACCGGCCGCCGCCGACTGGCCGGCCGTGGCCGTCACGTTCGCCACGGTGCCGGTGATCGGGCTGACCATGGTGGCCGCCGCGACGGCCTGCTGGGCCGCGGCGAGTTCGGCGTTCGCCGAGTCCACCGCCGCCTGGTCGGCGGCGATCTGGTCGGCCGACGCCGGCTGGCCACCGCCGCCGGCCTGGCCGCGGCCGGTCGACTGCTGGGTGCCGCCCTGCTGCGGGCCGCCCTGGGACGAGTGGGTACCGCCGGCGGACTGCGCGGACTTACCGACCGCCGCGATCGCCTTGTTCAACGCGGCCGACAGCGCCGA
>DATEPR010000625.1:0-5377 GCA_035273045.1 Pseudonocardiaceae bacterium
CGCGGACCGCCTTGCCGAAGTCGGGGACGTAGGACAGCTCGTACCGCGCATCGCCCGCGTGCGTCGCCAGCGCGCCGAACAGGTCCGGCCGCAGCATCGGGGTGATCATCGCCCCGAAGCCGCCGGACGACTTGCCGCTGATCGCTCGGGACTCCCGGTCGGGAATGGTGCGGTAGTGCGCGTCGACCCACGGCACGATCTCGTCGCACAGGTACGAGTGGTACTTCCCGGTGCCCGGCGAGTCGACGAACTGCGAGCCGCCGTAGGCGGTCCAGGCGTCCACGTAGACCACGACGCAGCCGGGCGTCTCGCCGCCTGCGAACACGGAGTCCGCGGTCTCCACGAACGGCTGGCGGAACGGGGACCGGTTGGCCCACATGGTCAGGTGGCCGGTGTAACCCTGGATCACGTAGACCGACGGGTACCGCTCCTGGCTGCCGTCGTAGCCGGGCGGCACGTACACCCACAGCGGCCGCTGGTGCGGATCGCCGAGCGGGTTGTCCCGCAGCAGCGTCGAGTCGAAGGTGTGCCGGTCCAACCGGCCGGCCAGCTCAGCTTCCCAGGGCAACATGATCGCCAGTCAACCACTCAGGCCGACACGCCGGCAGGCACCGCGTCCGGCACGGCCTCCTGGGCGCGCACCCTGGACCGCTGGAACGCCAGTGTCACCACGAAACCGACCACGAGCGCGACCAGCACGCCGAGATTGGCGAACGCCCAGGCACCGGTCCGGCCGCCCAGCCCGAACGGACCCAGCAGGTAGCCCTGCCAGGTGAGCCAGCTCGCCGCTGCGTTGGTCACCAGGCCCCAGCCCAGCACCGTGCCCACCACGACGGCCGCGATCGGCAGCGGCCGCATGTCGCCGTAGCGGCCGGACGGCCGGTACAGGTCGGGTTCGGCGTAGTCCCGCCTGCGCAGCGCGATGTCGGCCAGCATCACGCCGCACCACGCGGCGATCGGCGTGCCCAGCGTGGTGAGGAAACCCTCGAACTGGCCGAGGAAGTTGCCGGCGAAGAACACCACGTAGACGGTGCCGGCCACCATGATCGTGCCGTCGATGAGCGCGGCGACGTACCGGGGCGCGCGCAGCCCGACGGTGAGCAGCGCCAGGCCGGACGAGTAGATGTCCAGCACCGCGCCGCCGACCAGGCCGAGCACGGCGACGATCGCGAACGGCACCAGGTACCAGGTGGGCAGCACGGTGGCCAGCGCACCGATCGGGTCGGCCGCGATGGCCTTGTTCAGCGACGTCGACGATCCGGCCAGCAGCAGTCCGAACACCAGCAGCACGATCGGGGCCAACGCCGAACCGAACGTGGTCCAGCCGACGACACCCCGGCTGGACGTGTTCCTGGGCAGGTAACGGGAGTAGTCGGCGGCCGCGTTCACCCAGCCGAGGCCGAACCCGGTCATCACGAACACCAGCGCGCCGATCACCGCCTCGGCCGAACCGGACGGGATCGCCGCCACCGTCGCCCAGTCGATGCGGTGCGCGACGAACACGATGTAGACGATGGTGAGGATCGCGGTCACCACGGTGATCACGGCCTGCATCCGCATGATGAGGGCGAACCCCATCACCCCGCCACCGATGATCAGCGCGGTCACCACGACGAGCGCGACGATCTTGGTGGACGTGCCGCCGCCCCAGCCCAGCCGGCCGAACACGGTCGCGGTGGCCAGCGTGGCGAGCACGGTCAGCGCGGTCTCCCAGCCGACGGTCAGCAGCCAGGAGACGACCGACGGGAACCGGTTGCCCCGCACCCCGAACGCGGCCCGGCCGAGCACCATCGTGGGTGCCGAGCCGCGCTTGCCGGCGACCGCGATGAATCCGCACAGCAGGAACGACACCACGATGCCGACCAGCCCGGCCACCAGCGCCTGCCAGAACCCGATCCCGAACGCCAGCACGAACGACCCGTAGCTCAGGCCGAGCACGGAGACGTTGGCGCCGAACCACGGCCAGAACAGCTGCCGGGGACTGCCGCCGCGCTCGGCGTCGGCGATCACGTTGATCCCGTTGGCCTCCACCTGGAACGCGCGTTGCTGCTGGTCGGTCATGCCCCACTCCTGTCGCCGGGGTGGAACGTAAGTCGCCACCCACCGCTGGTCAAGGACGGCGCGCGAGCACCACGTCCACCGAGATCGGCTCCACGACGACGCCGCCCGGATACGCGGCCAGCAGGGCGGTGCGGACGTCCGCGGCGAACGCGCCCGCCCGGCTGCCGAACTGCGCGGGCGTGGAGAACGAGTAGGAGAACTGGAGGCCGACCACCTCGTCCACGGTCAGTCGCCGCTCCCACGACCACGGCACGGCATCGACGATGGAGAACGGCGAGTCGTGCAGCACCTCGGCGTGCCTGCGGGGCGGCGGTGTCCACGGCCCGGACCCGGCGAGCCGTCGCGGTCCCAGGTAGCGCCTGCGGATCGCGGCGATCGTGTGTACCCAGTCGGGCTGGTCGTCGTGCGCCAGCCCGTCGGCGATCACCACGATGGCGCCGTCCGGTGCGAGCAGCCCGTCCAGCGCGCGGGCCACCGCCGCCCGGTCCGTCCAGTGGAACGACGCGGCGAACACGGCGGCGGCCGCGCCGGTCACGCCGAGCTCGGCCAGCCGGCTGGAATCGGCCTGGTGCCACTCGATGTTGTCCACCCCGGCCCGGGACGCGGCGGCGCGGGCCAGCCGCAGCATCTCGGCCAGCGGGTCCACGGCCACCACGCGGCCGACGTGCCCGGCCAGCGGCACACAGCTCTGGCCCGGCCCGCAGCCCACGTCCAGCACGCTGTCCTGCCTGGTCCAGCCCAGTCGCTCGGCCAGGAAGGCGAACAGGGATGGCGGGTAGTCGGGCCGGTAGCGGGCGTAGAAGGACTCGGCGGAGGTGAACAGTTCGTCCGGCCGCACGCTCACGTTTCCCCCGATCGCCGGTTCGAGGTTACCTACCGTCCTTCGGTTCTGCTCTCATTGAGGGAATTGACGGCCGGAGGGCTGCCGATCTGGCTCACCCGTCGGGTAGGAGTCAAGGGGACCGACCCCGGGAGGCCCCGATGCGACGCGAGGACAAGGTCCTGTTCGCCGTACTGGTGGTCGGCTGTTTCCTCGTGCCGATCGCGCTGGGCACCGTGCTGGACTGGCCGCTGGTGCTCACCGCGCTGCTGGTGGTGACGTTGCTGGTGGTGACGTGGTTCGCCGCGCGGCAGTTGACTTTCCGGCGCGGCCAGGACGCGCTGCGCGCCGAGCAGTCGGCGAACGAGACCGCCCGGCTCGCGGTGACCGAACCGGCTCCGGCCGACGGCACCCGCCCGGGTCACCCGGACGGCACCCGGATGGCCGGCGTGCCGCTGCCCTGCGCCGAGGCCGGGTACCGGATGCTGCTGTCCGCGACCGTGCACTGGCGGCCCGCGCCCAACTCGATCGGCATGCGGCACACCAACCCGGAGGCGCTGGCACTTGAGTCGATCCGGGCCCGCGCCAGCGAACTGACGGCCCACCAGGCGCCCGGCGACCACCAGGCGGTCGGCTACCAGCTCTCGGCCGCCCTGGGCATGATCCTGCCGGACGTGTCCGGCCAGGTCGTGGCGTGGGCCAGTGACGTTTCACTGTCCATTCCAGACGATGACGCGGCGAGGCTGCGCAAGATCAGCGATCTGCGCAAGCACGAGCAGGTATGGGACCAGGAGCGCGGCCTGGAGCGCACCATGCGCGCCTACCTGCGGGACGAGGTGCTGGACAGCCCCGGCAGTGCGGTCGTGTGGTGGTTGGCGAGGCATCCGGAACAGGTCGAGGACACGGCGAGGCTGATCGGCCCGCTGTCCCGGCTGTCCGCCGCCGTGCACGGCACGCCCGTCCGGGACCTGTTCGACGAGTTCGTCCCGCACCAGGTCGGCTCACCGGACACCCCTGCCCTGGACCCGGCGCCGCCACGCTCCGCGACCGCGGACGCACTGGCCGACGAACTGTCCGATCTGGCCGGCCGGATCCGCCACCTGCTGGGCGCGCAGGAGCCGCTGGATCGGTAAGGGGCGTGCGGTCCGGGTAGTCTGCGGACGTGTCACGTGCGGAAACACCGGCCCGATGAGCCTGCTGGGCTCGGCGGCGGCCGCGGCGCTGCGGCCGGCCGAGGACGTGGGCTGGCGCCAGCCGATGCTCGCCACGCTCACCGACCGCAGGTTCTCGTCGCCGGCGTGGCTGTACGAGCGGAAGCTCGACGGTGTGCGAGCGGTGATCTGCCGCGACGGCGGCGGCGCGCCACGCCTGTGGTCCCGCACCGAGCACGAGATGGACTCCAGCTACCCGGAGTTGGTGCAGGCGCTGGCGTCCCGGTCGCCGGAACGGTTCGTCGCCGACGGCGAGATCGTCGCCTTCGACCAGGGTCGGACCAGCTTCCTCAAGCTGCAGAACCGCATCCACGTGACGAACCCCAGTCCCGCGGCCATCAGGGCGGTGCCGGTGTGGCTGTACCTGTTCGACCTGATGGTCATCGGCGACGTGGATGTCACCGGGGTGCCGCTGCGTGACCGCAAACGTTTGCTGCGGCAGACGTTCGACTTCGGTGGGCCGCTGCGGCTTTCCACGCACCGGAACACCGACGGTGAGGCATATCTCAGGGAGGCGTGTTCGCGCGGCTGGGAGGGGATCATCGCGAAACGGGCCGACTCGCCGTACCGGTCGGGGCGGTCCGGGGACTGGTTGAAGTTCAAGTGCGAGAGCGGGCAGGAGTTCGTGATCGGCGGGTTCACGGACCCGTCCGGGACGCGGACCGGATTCGGCGCCCTGTTGTTGGGTTATTTCGACGGTGGCCGGTTGCGGTACGCGGGGAAGGTGGGCACCGGGTTCGACACGACGACGCTGACGACGCTGCGGCGCCGGTTGGACGGGTTGACGCAGGCGGTGTCGCCCTTCGTCGACGGTGGCGGGGCGCGGGAGCGGGGTGCGCACTGGGTGCGGCCGGAGTTGGTGACGCAGGTCGGTTTCGCCGAGTGGACCTCGGACGGGCGGCTGCGCCATCCGCGGTTCCACGGGCTGCGGGTGGACAAGCCGGCCGAGGAGGTAGGGCGCGAGTCCGGGAGGAGCTGAATCAAGGACCAGTGAAGAACCAACCCCACCCGAACCCCCCACGCACCAGTCCAAAGGTCGCCGCGCCCCACCCCGCCACCAGTTCCCCAGCGACCCAACCTCCCAACGGCCACCACGTCCCGGCGAGTCGTCCAGCCAACGGCCACCTCAACAACCAAGCCCCGGCGAGCCGACTCACCAAGGGCCGACACACCGATAAGCTCCTAGCGAACCGACCCTCCGGCGACCAACACACCGACCAACCCCCGGCAAGCCGACCGCCCAACGGCCGACACACCGACCAACCCCCAGCAAGCCGGCCGCCCA
>DATEPR010000626.1:0-2251 GCA_035273045.1 Pseudonocardiaceae bacterium
CACACCTACGGCAACGCAATGCTGCCGGCGGAGACGGCGATCGTCGGCCACGAGCGGACCCGCGACGGCCTGCTCGCCGACGAGCTGCTGCGCGCCACGCCGCCGGTGTGGTCGCCGACGCCGGACTGGGGCATCGACTCGACGCGGCCGCCGACCGTGGTGCTGCGCGACGAGCTGACCCTGCACGTCGGTGACCGCCGGATCGAGTTGCGGCACCCCGGCTACGCCGCGCACACCCACGGCGACGTGGTGGCCTGGCTGCCCGAGCAGCGCGTGCTGTTCACCGGTGACCTGCTGTTCCACCGGATCACGCCGCTGCTGATGGCCGGCTCGCTGGACGGTGCGCTCCGGTCGCTGGACTGGCTGGCCGGGTTCGGCGCGGACGTCGTGGTGCCCGGCCACGGCACGATCATCGACGCGGCGGACCTGCCCGGCGTGCTCGCCGGGCTGGACCGGTACTACCGCATGGTGCTCGACGTGGCACGGCGCGGCAGGGCGGCCGGCGTACCGCCACTGGCCGCCGCGACCGACTGCGACCTGGGCGAGTTCGCCGACTGGCCGGACGCGGAACGCATCGTGCTGAACCTGCACCGCGCCTACGCGGACGCAGCGGGCACGCCGTTCGACCTGGTGGCCGCGATGTCGGACGCGATCACCTGGCACGGCGGCCCGCTGCCCACCGTGGTGTAGCGCGGCTCAGCGCGCCGGATGCACCACCCCGGCCGCGCTGCCGCCGCGCCGCTCGTGCTCACCGGCGGCCAGCACCCTGCCGTGGCCCAGGAACTGCAGGCCGTCGGCGACGCCGATGTCCGGCGCGATCTTGATCGACGGGTTCAGCGGTGACGTGTCGTTGATCGCGAACGACTGCCCGAGCGCCTCCAGGCCGGGGGTGGTCGGTGCCGCGATGAACGCCGGTTCGGCCTGGGTGGTCGCCGCGTTGCGCTGCGACGCCCTCGGTGCCGCGATCGCGTCCGGCAGGCTCATGCCGAAGTCGATGCGGTTGACCAGGATCTGCAGCACGGTGGTGATGATGCTGGCGCCACCGGGCGAGCCGACCGCGAGCCACGGCCTGCCGTGCAGCAGCACGATCGTCGGCGACATGCTCGACCTCGGCCGCTTCCCGGCCGCGGGCAGGTTCGGGTCGGGCACGCCGGCCTGCAGCGGGGTGAAGTCGAAGTCGGTCAGCTCGTTGTTGAGCAGGAAACCGCGGTGTGGCACGACCATTCCGCTGCCGCCGAGTTCCTCGATGGTGTTCGTGTAGGACACCACGTTGCCCCACTTGTCGCTGACCACGAAGTGGTTGGTGTTGGTGCCCTCGTCGGGCTGGCGCGCGTTCGTCGGCTGCGACGGCGTGCAGTTCCCGCTGCCCGCGAACGGATCGCCGGGCGCGACCGGGCTGGTCAGCGCGTGCGCCGGGTTGATCAGGCACGCGCGTTGCCGCCCGAACGCGGGCGACAGCAGTTGCTTCAGCGGCACGTCGACGAACCGCCGGTCGCCGACGAACCGGTTGCGGTCGGCGAACGCGAGCCTGCTGGCCTCCAGGTAGTGGTGCAGCGCCTGAACGCGGGTTTCCTTGCCCAGGTCGAAGTTGCTCAGGATGTTCAGCGCCTCGCCGATCGTGGAGCCGCCGCTGGACGACGGCGCCATGCCGTAGACGTCGTAGCCGCGGTAGTTCACGTGCGTCGGGGCCTGGAACGGCGCCGCGTAGCGCGCGAGGTCGGACAGCGTCATCAGGCCGGGGCGCGGCACGAGCGTGGCACCGGGCGCCAGCGGCAGGTGGTGCACGGTGTTGACGACGTCCGCGCCGATCGACCCGCCGTACAGCGCGCCGACGCCCTGCCTGCCGATCTGCGCGTAGGTCGCGGCGAGATCGGGGTTGCGCATGATGGAGCCGACGGCCGGCAACTGGCCGCCGGGCAGGAACATCGCGGCCGTCGACGAGAACTGGTCGAACCGGAACGCGTTCTCCCTGTCCTGCTCGCGCAGTGTCGGTGTGACCGGGAACCCTTGCCGCGCAACCCGTTCGGCCGGGCGCAGGTCGGCGGCCAGGCTGAACCGGCCCCACCTGCGGACCGCCTGCTGCCACGTCATCAGCGTGCCGGGGATACCCACGGACAGGCCGCTGGTGACGGCCGTCGGGAACGCCAGCGGCTTGCCGGTCGCCGGGTCGATGAACAGGTTCGCGTCGGCTGCCGCCGGTGTGGTCTCGCGGCCGTCGATCGTCGTGACCCGGTGCGTGTGGGCGTCGTAG
>DATEPR010000627.1:0-7304 GCA_035273045.1 Pseudonocardiaceae bacterium
CCACCGAGCCGGCTTCCGCCCCCTCTACGAACGCACCAACTGGCTCTGGCGGGCCTAGCACGATCCCCGCCGACGTCGCCGGCGCCACAACGACAACGCACCACCCGACCAGCTCGTCGTCCATCCGCTGACGTCACCCGACCAGCCGGCTGCCGCCGCCGACGAGATCAGCCAGGCCCGGCGACCCGGCGGCTAGCCTGGCGCGGTCAGACCGGCACGAAAGGGTAAGCAAGTGGTACGCCGTATGACATCGGCTGTGACGGAGCGTGTGGGGGTGACGCAGACCCACTTGGCCGTCGTGGACAGGCTCGGGTGGGCATTACGCGAGCAGACCCGGAAACCAAGCGGTGCCACTGGCAGTTGGTCCTCCACGACACGTTGACCAAGACCGCGACCGGCAACTGGAAGATGCTGATTCCCGAGAACCACGTGCTGGACGAGACCGCCAGAGCCGCCTTGCGGGAAGCCGCCGAAGACGGCTCGGATGCGCTGCGGGCACAATTGATCTACCACGCCAGGCGGTCTCCGAACCGGCGTACCGTGGTGCTCGGCGGGCTTGCGGCGCTTGCGTCCGCTGCCATCGCCACACCGTTGGTCCTTTCTCGGACCGGACATTCCGGTCCCACACCCGCAGCGGCCCCGGCATCCGTTGCGGCATACCGAATTCGGGGTCGAAGCCACGGTGTTCAGCCCGCACGGCAAGACTACAATCGCCATCCTTCGCGCCAGCCGCAACACGTCGGTAATCGCGTACAGCCCGGACGGCAGGACATTGGCCACCGCCAGTCCCAACGGCATCATCGAGACATGGGACGTGGCCAACATGAACCGCACCGCCAACATATTCACGTACAGCTCGATCAATTCGATGGCATTCGATCGCAACGGCGACGTCGTCGCTCTGGGATGCGATGACGGCACCGTGCAACTGTGGAACCTGCCCGCGCAACAAAAGATCTCCAGCCTGCCCGACCATCGGGTACATGCGGCGGTCGAATCGGTGGCCTACAGCCCCAACGGGAAGCTGTCGGCCAGCGGCAGCGACGACCACACCGTCCGACTGTGGAACACCGCCGACAACAGCCTCGTCGCGGTCCTCCGCGGTCACACCAAGGGCGTCCGGTCCATTGCCTTCAACCCCGACGGCACAACTCTGGCCAGCGGCAGCAGCGACGGCACCATCCGACTCTGGAAAACCCCGCGACGGCCACGTGAACCGCGTCCCGCACGCCGAACGTCACCGCAACGTGGAGCGGCGGACACATAGGTCCGACGAAGGTGGGCGCAGTAGGGTTCGAACCTACGACCCCCGGCTTGTAAGGCCGGTGCTCTTCCGCTGAGCTATGCGCCCGCGTCGGGCGGCCGGGGCCGCCGACAAGGTGGTCAGGTCAGGGTGGCGATGGCCTTCTTCCATACTGCCTGGTCGCGGGCCTCGCCCGGCTGGTTCATCTCGGCGAACTGGACGACGCCCTTGGTGTCGATGAGGAAGGTGCCGCGGTTGGCCATGCCGGCGGTGTCGTTGAACACGCCGTATGTCTTGGCGACTTCGCCGTGCGGCCAGAAGTCGGACAGCAGTGGGAACTGGTAGCCCTGGTCCTTGGCCCACGCCTTGAGGGTGAACGTGGGGTCGACCGACACGCCGAGGATCTGGACCTTGTCGTTCTGGTAGTCGGCGAGTTCGTCGCGGACCTGGCACATCTCGCCGGTGCAGACGCCGCTGAACGCGAACGGGTAGAACACCAGGAGCACGTTCTTCTTGCCCCGGAACGAGGACAGGGACACCTTCTCCCGGTTCGCGTCGTTGAGCGTGAAGTCCGGGGCCTCCGAACCTACCTCGACCGCCATCTTCTCGGGTCCTCCTGCCTACGCGGTTGGCCGCGCCGTGGCACGGCTGTTGACCTCAAGCAGCTTAGTTGGACCGCGACCGGCCGGTCGCGGTCCGTCGGCGGTCAGCGCCGTGACTTCGCCGACTTCGGCGATACCAGTCTGGTACCGGTCCAGTCGGGTCCGATGCTGATGTTCGAGGTCTGGGCGAGTCCCGCGGTGGGCACCGCCTCGGCGATGTCGCTCGGCTCCACGTGTCCTGGCCGGCCGGTCTTGGGTGTCAGGACCCAGATCACGCCGTCCTCGGCCAGTGGACCCGTCGCGTCCATGAGCTGGTCCACCAGGTCGCCGTCGTTCTCCCGCCACCAGAGCAGGATGACGTCGAGCACCTCGTCGGCGTCTTCGTCGAGCAGCTCGCCGCCGCAGCGTTCCTCGACTGCGGCTCGGACGTCGTCGTCGACGTCATCGTCCCAACCGAGTTCCCCGACCAACTGGCCGGGCTCGATCCCGAGTTTCTCGGCGACGCCGAACTTACCGGCGTCTTCCGCGGCGACCACGGTTTGTCACTCCTCCAACTACGCCAGTGCGGCAGCCGACGCCCTGGGGCGAGCCACCGCACGTTGTCACCGACACCAATCCTGGTTAGCGAACACTGCCTGGCCCGGGAGCGCAACCGTCCACACCGGGACACGCCGGCCGACGCCGTCCTGACCAGCGCCCGCGGGGACGCCTCGGAACGATCCAGTCCTACTCGCGGGTACCGCCGGCCAGGGCGCATAGTGTGACAGGGGGACGGTGCCGTCGCGCCCGCCAAACCCCAGCGAGACAACCGCCATCAGGCTAGGAGATCCCTTGGCCCCGCAGAACAGCAGCGCCGCAGGCGCGGGTGCTGGCCAGACCGAGCGTGTCCGCGTGATCCGTGACGGGCTCGCCGCGTACCTGCCGGACATCGACCCCGAGGAGACCGGCGAGTGGCTTGAGTCGTTCGACGCCGTCCTGGACGCCGCCGGCCAGCAGCGGGCCCGTTACCTCATGTTGCGGCTGCTGGAACGCGCCCGTGAGCGCCGGGTCGGCGTACCGGCCCTGACCAGCACGGACTACGTCAACACGATTCCGCCGGACCGCGAGCCGTGGTTCCCCGGTGACGAGGAGACAGAACGCCGCTACCGGGCGTGGATCCGGTGGAACGCGGCGATGACGGTGCACCGGGCGCAGCGGCCCGGGATCGGTGTCGGCGGCCACATCTCGACGTACGCGTCCTCGGCGACGCTCTACGAGGTGGGCTTCAACTGGTTCTTCCGCGGCAAGGACCACCCGGGCGGCGGTGACCAGATCTACATCCAGGGCCACGCCTCCCCCGGCATCTACGCCCGCGCGTTCCTGGAGGGCCGCCTGTCCAGCAATCACCTGGACGGGTTCCGCCAGGAGTACTCGCACGCCGGCGCCGGCGGCGGCCTGCCGTCCTACCCGCACCCTCGGCTGATGCAGGACTTCTGGGAGTTCCCGACCGTGTCCATGGGCCTCGGCCCGATGAACGCGATCTACCAGGCCAGGTTCAACCGCTACCTGCACGCCCGCGGCATCAAGGACACGTCCCAGCAGCACGTGTGGGCGTTCCTCGGCGACGGTGAGATGGACGAGACCGAGTCGCGCGGCCTGGTGCACGTGGCCGCGAACGAGGGCCTGGACAACCTGACGTTCGTCATCAACTGCAACCTGCAGCGGCTGGACGGCCCGGTCCGCGGCAACGGCAAGATCATCCAGGAGCTGGAGTCGTTCTTCCTGGGCGCCGGCTGGAACGTCATCAAGGTGATCTGGGGCCGCGAGTGGGACGCGCTGCTGCACGCCGACCGGGACGGCGCGCTGATCAACCTGATGAACGTCACCCCGGACGGCGACTACCAGACGTACAAGGCCAACGACGGCGCGTACGTCCGCGAGCACTTCTTCGGCCGTGACCCGCGCACCAAGGAAATGGTCACGGGCATGACCGACCAGGACATCTGGAACCTCAAGCGCGGCGGTCACGACTACCGCAAGATGTACGCCGCCTATCAGGCGGCCACGGAACACCACGGCCAGCCGACGGTGATCCTCGCCAAGACCATCAAGGGCTACGGCCTGGGTCCGCACTTCGCCGGCCGCAACGCCACGCACCAGATGAAGAAGATGACCCTGGACGACCTGAAGCTGTTCCGGGACGAGCTGCGCATCCCGATCAGCGACCAGGAGCTGGAGAGCGACCCGTACCTGCCGCCGTACTACCACCCGGGCCTGGACGCGCCGGAGATCCAGTACCTGCTGGAGCGGCGCCGCCAGTTGGGCGGGTTCGTGCCGGAGCGGCGGACCAAGTCGCAGGCGCTGGTGCTGCCCGGCGACAAGGTCTACGACGTGGTGCGGCGCGGCTCGGGCAAGCAGGAGGTCGCCACCACGATGGCGTTCGTCCGGCTGGTGCGCGACCTGGCCAAGGACCCGAACGTGGGGCCGAGGCTGGTGCCGATCATCCCGGACGAGGCCAGGACGTTCGGCATGGACTCGATGTTCCCGACGCAGAAGATCTACAACCCGCACGGCCAGGCGTACACGTCGGTGGACGCCAGCCTGATGCTCGCCTACAAGGAGAGCGAGCAGGGCCAGATCCTGCACGAGGGCATCAACGAGGCCGGGTCGACGGCGTCGTTCACGGCCGCCGGGACGTCGTACGCGACACACGGCGAGCCGATGATCCCGATCTACATCTTCTACTCGATGTTCGGCTTCCAGCGCACCGGCGACGGCCTGTGGGCGGCGGCCGACCAGATGGCCAGGGGTTTCGTGCTGGGCGCCACCGCGGGCCGGACCACGCTGACCGGTGAGGGCCTGCAGCACAACGACGGGCACTCGCTGCTGCTGGCGGCGGCCAACCCGGCCGTCGTGTCCTACGACCCGGCGTGGTCGTTCGAGATCGCGCACATCGTGCGGGCGGGCCTGCGCCGGATGTACGGCGAGCAGCCGGAGAACGTCTTCTACTACCTGACCGTCTACAACGAGCCCTACCAGCAGCCGGCCGAGCCGGAGAACGTGGACGTCGAGGGGCTGCTGCGCGGCCTCTACCGGTACATGGAGGCGCCGGAGGGCGACGGCCCGAAGGCCAGGATCCTGGTGTCCGGCGTGACCATGCCGGACGCGCTGCGGGCGCGGGAACTGCTGCGCGACGAGTGGGGAGTGCGGGCCGAGGTGTGGTCGGCGACGTCGTGGTCGGAGTTGCGCCGGGACGCCGTGGAGATCGACCGGCGGAACATGCTGCACCCGGGTGCCGAGCCGGAGGTGCCGTACGTGACCACGGTGCTGGGCACGGACGACTCGCCGGTGGTGGCCGTGTCGGACTGGATGCGGGCCGTGCCGGACCTGATCCGGCCTTGGGTGCCGGTGGACATGGTGTCGCTGGGCACGGACGGGTTCGGCTTCTCCGACACCCGCCCGGCGGCGCGCCGCTACTTCCTGGTGGACGCGCCGTCGATCGCGGTCGGCGTGCTGGTGGCGCTGGCCGGGCGGGGCGAGGTCGACCGCTCGAAGGTGATCGAGGCCACCACCCGGTACCAGTTGGACGACGTGCAGGCGGCCGGCCCGCAGTTGTCCGACTCGGGCGTGGCCTAGCCGTCGTCAGGCCGCGGTGACCGGTTCCGGCCGGCTCGCCGCGGCCCGGCGCGCCGTGCGGGTCCAGTCCAGGAAGCCACGGACGACCAGGATCACGAACACCCCGTACACGAGTGCGGAGAAGAACAGGCCGGTGCTCAGCTGCAACGGCACGCCCACGGCGTCCACCAGCAGCCACACCAGCCAGAACTCGACCAGGCCCAGCCCCTGGGCGGCGAACGCCACCACGGTGCCGACGAAGATCCAGGCGTCCGGCCACGGGCTCCACGAGGCGTGCAGCGCGCCCAGCACCAGCGCCATGCCGACGGTGCCGAGCACCATGACGCCGAGCAGCGCGGCACGCTCCCGCCAGTTGGCCTTCCGCACGGCGACGCCGAACACCGGGTCGCGGTGCCGGATCCAGGCCCACCAGCCGTACAGCGAGATGGCGAAGATCACCACCTGCCGCCCGGCCAGGCCGCCGAGATGGGCCGACGTGTACACGGCGAACAGCAGCACGGTCGCCGCGATCTGCACCGGCCACGTCCACAGCGTGCGCCGCTGGGCCAGGAACACCACGGCCAGCGCGCACAGCTGGCCGACGAACTCCGCGATCGACACGTGCTCGCCGAACAGCGAGAAACCGTGCCGCAGCAACACGTCCACCGCGCCCGCATCCCCTTCCGTCACCGGCCGACTGTGGCGCGCAACGCCACCGTCCCGAACCGTATTCCGGGTCCCGGTAGGTGGACTCCGCGACCCCGAACGGGCGATAACTGATCTTTCGCCTGGCGTCCCGGCGGGCAACCGTCCAGAGTGGAATTACCGGTGGGGACCGGGGAGAAAGCGCCTGCTGGTGGACGTGCCACGTCGTCCACCAGCAGGCGTTTCGCAGGTCAGGGACGGTTGGCGGGCCGGGGCTAGATTGGAGCGATGACAGCCACGGGCCGGTCCGGCGACGCGACGGAAGGCGAGCTGTCGACCGTGTCGAAGGCCACACTCCGGACGATCGAGCGCGCGTCCGGCGACCTGGCGGCGGCCAGTGTCGCCGCCATGGAGCAGCGGCTGCCCTGGTTCGCCCGGCTGCCCGCCGACCAGCGGGCCAACGTGCTGCTGATCGCGCAGACCGGGGTCGCCGGGTTCGTCGAGTGGTTCCACGACCCGGCCACGGCGTTCCAGCTGTCCGCGGACGCGTTCCGTTCCGCGCCCAGGGACATGTACCGCTGGGTCAGCCTGCGGCAGACGGTGGAACTGGTGCGCCTGGCGCTGGAGGTGCTGGAGCAGCGGCTGCCCGGCCTGGCCGCGGACGCGCAGGAGCGGGCCGTGCTCACCGAGGCCGTGCTGCGCTACGGCCGGGAGATCGCCTTCACCGCGGCCACGTCGTACGCGGCGGCCGCGGAGGCGCGCGGGGCGTGGGACGCCCGGCTGGAGGCCCTGGTGGTGGACGGCATCGTCCGTGGCGACGCCGAGGAGTCCCTGCTGTCCCGGGCCACCGCGCTGGGCTGGGAACCGGCCACCGAGGCGACCGTGCTGGTGGGCCGGCCGTCCACCGACGACCCGCCGACCGTGGTGTACGGGGTGCGCAGCCGCGCCGCCCGGATCGGCCGGCCGGTGCTGCTGTCGGTGCAGGGCACCCGGCTGGTGGTGGTGCTGGCCGGGCCGACCGGCCGGCCGGAGGACCACGACGTGCTGTCCCGGATCGCGGACGTGTTCGGCGCCGGTCCGGTGATCGCCGGGCCGACCGTGGCCGACCTGGGTGAGGCGCATCGCAGCGCGTCGGACGCCCTGTCCGGGCTGCGGGCCGTGGTCGGCTGGCCGGGTGCGCCCCGCCCGGTGCGGTCGATGGACCTGCTGCCGGAGCGGGC